>DASQUY010000058.1:0-2174 GCA_035641055.1 Acidimicrobiales bacterium
GGGCAACCTCCGGGCGATCCTCTCGGGTGACTTCCTGCTGGCCCGGGCATCCGAGCTGGCGGCGGCGCTGGGTACCGACATCGCTGCGCTCCTGGCCGCCACCATCGGCCGGCTGTGCGAGGGCGAGTTGCGCGAGCTGCAGGTCGCTTACCAGGTCGAGTGGACCGATGACGACTACCTCGCCGCCGTCGAGGGCAAGACGGCCGCGCTGTACGCGACCTCCTGCCGGATCGGGGGCATGATCTCGGGCCTCCCCGCCGACCAGGTCGAGGCGCTGGGCTCGTTCGGGCGGCACTACGGCCTGGCCTTCCAGGTCGTCGACGACATTCTCGACGTGGTGGCCCGTGGGGACGACCTGGGCAAGCCCGCCGGTCACGACATCGCCGAGGGCATCTACACCCAGCCGGTGCTGCGGGCGCTGGCCGGGCCGGACGGCGCCGAGCTCCGGAGCCTGCTCGGCCGCCCCCTCGACGCCAGATCCCAGGCCCGGGCGCTGGCGCTGGTCCGCCGGGGGGACGGGGTGGCGCAGGCGGCCGCCGTCGCCGACGGCCACGTCGACGCCGCCGTCGCCAGCCTCGGTCCACTATCCGCCTCCCCCGCCACGGACGCCTTGGCCGCCTCGGCCCGCCACCTGCTCACCGCCCTCGATGCGGCGTCGGCAGGTCCGCCCGTGAGGCAATAAGTTCGACGGGTCCGAGCCCGAGGCGATGGGTTCCGGATCCGGAACCTATGGCCTCGCCCTCCGTCCGGTGGAACCACTTGCCTCGGGTCGTTTCACGTGTGCGCACGGGTGCCGGGCGGGCGTACGGTCCTCGTATGCCCATCGTGCCCGACACGAAGGACTGGACCTGGGTGCTCGAGCGGCCGTGTCTCGAGTGCGGGTTCGACGCCCGGGCCTTCCCCCGCGAGCTGGTGGGGCAGATCGTGCGGGAGAACGCGTGCTCCTGGCAGGAGGTGCTGGCCCGGCCTCGCGACCTCCTCACCGCCCGCCCGTCCGACGACCGCTGGTCGGCGCTGGAGTACGCCTGCCACGTGCGAGACGTGCTGCGCCTGTACGACGAGCGCCTCGAGCTGATGCTCACGGAGGACGACCCCGACTTCCCCAACTGGGATCAGGACGCGGCCGCCGTCGAGCAGCGCTACAACGAGCAGGAGCCCCGCCGGGTCGCCGCCGACGTCATCTCCGGAGCCGGCCGGCTGGCCGACCGGTTCGACGGGGTGGCCGGCGCCGCCTGGCAGAGGACGGGCACCCGCAGCGACGGGGCCCGGTTCACGGTCGAGTCGTTCGCCCGCTACTTCATCCACGACCCCGTGCACCACCTCGACGACGTGGCACGGGGGTTCGCCGTGCTGGAGGGCGAACGATGAGCCGGGTGGACCACCCGTCGATGACCCCGTCGAGGCGCCGCGAGGCGGGCGTGGCCCTCGACGAGCGCACCGACGAGGACGTCGAGACCGGCAAGCCGCGGGTGGCCCACATCGTGCGGACCGAGCCGGGCGAGTCGGCCGTCGCCAAGGTCACCGAGGCCCGCATCTACGGGTACGCGATCGAGGCGCTGTGCGGCGAGCGCTTCGTCCCCCAGCGCGACCCCACCAAGCTGCCCATGTGCGAGGCGTGCAAGGAGATCTACGACCTCTACCGCATGGCCAACGAGGGGCTCAGCGAGACGCCGCACGTGTAACGCGGGCGGAGCGGTCGGGCGACTACCGTGCGCGTGGATGACCGCAACCACGGCAACGACCTGGCGGGCGGCGCTGGGGCGTGACCGCCTGCTGGTGAGCGGGTTCGGCAAGTGGGGCGGCGGCGTGTACGACCTCACCACGGGGGCGCCCGAGGCCCTCGACGACCTGCCCACCTCCGGCCTCGCCGTCGGCGGCGGCCGGCTGTGGCGGGTGCTGCGGTCCCCCGGCGAGCAGACGGGCACGTGCGAGCTGCTGTCCTACGACGCCCGCGGCGTGCGCAGCTACCAGCGCCTCGACGTCATCCGGGACCCCCACGACCTCTGCTGGCACGACGGCGCCGTGCACGTCTCCTCGAGTTGGGACGACGCCGTGTGGCGCGTCGCCGGGGGGAAGGCCGAGCCGGTGTGGCGGGCCCGCGGCGACGGCGCCGTCCCCGACTGCTGGCACGTCAACGCCCTGCTGGTCGTCGACGGCGCCCTGCACGTGTGCGC
>DASQUY010000059.1:0-4310 GCA_035641055.1 Acidimicrobiales bacterium
CGGGGTCGTCACAACGTAGACCTCGCCCCGGGGCAGGAACTGCGACAGCGACAGCGCGATGTCACCCGTCCCCGGAGGCAGGTCGACGATCAGGAAGTCCGGCTCGTCCCAGTACACGTCGGTGAGGAACTGCTCGAGCGCCTTGTGGAGCATCGGGCCCCGCCAGATGACCGGCTGGTCCTCGCGGGCGAAGAACCCCATCGAGATGCAGCGCACGCCGTGGGCCTCTGGCGGCACCAGCATCTGGTCGATGACCACGGGCGGGCGCGCGACTCCCAGCATGCGGGGGATCGAGAATCCCCACACGTCGGCGTCGACGACGGCGACGTCGTGTCCCCGCGCCGCCAGGGCGACCGACACGTTGGCCGTGACCGAGGACTTGCCCACGCCCCCCTTGCCCGAGGCGACGAGCAGGACCCGGGTGCGGCTGTCGGGATCGGCGAAGGGGATGGCGCGCCCCTCGGCGTGGCCGTGGGCGGCGTGGGTGCCGGCCGTGGACGCCGGGTCGCCGTGGAGCTTGGTGCGTAGCGCCGCCCGCTCGTCGTCGGTCATGACCGTGAAATCGAGACCCACCGCGTCCACGCCCTCCAGGGCGCCGACGGCGGCGTCGACCCGGCGGGTGATCTCGCTGCGCAACGGGCATCCCTCGACCGTGAGCGCCACCGTCACGTCGACGCGCGGGCCGTCGACGACGACACCCCGGATCATGTCCAGGTCGACGATGCTGCGATGCAGCTCCGGGTCCTCGACGGGGCGGAGGGCATCGATGATCTCGGCTTCGGTGACGGGCATAGCGG
Source organism: Acidimicrobiales bacterium (assembly GCA_035641055.1). Classification (GTDB taxonomy): domain Bacteria; phylum Actinomycetota; class Acidimicrobiia; order Acidimicrobiales; family VFJN01; genus DASQUK01. The sequence continues at coordinate 798 of DASQUY010000059.1, forward strand.
CTCCTGGGCGCTTCAGGGGATTATCACTACGCCGATAGGTACAATATCGGCGTGGCCCCGGCGCCCACCCAACCGACGGCGGACCCGACGGTGGAGTCCTCGCGTGCACAGCCGCCGGCGACCCCGCCGACGATGTCAGCCACGGACTTCGCCTCGGTGGTCACCGCCATCACCTCGGCTTTCGGCGACCCCACCCGACGCGAGATCTACCTGTTCGTGCACGAGCACGACGACGGCGTGACCGCCTCGGCCGTCGCCCAGCGCTTCGACCTCCACCCCAACGTGGCTCGGCACCACCTCGACAAGCTGTGTGCCGGCGGTTACCTCGACGTGGCGGTGGCCCGAGCCGGGGGCGGCGCCGGTCGGCCCTCGAAGCGCTACCGCGTCGTAGCACCCGACATCGCCCTCGACCTCCCCTTACGCCACGACGACGTGCTGGTCGAGCTGCTGGGGCGGGCGCTGGCGGCGCTCGGCCCCGAGCGTGCGGAGCAACTCGCCGAGAACGTGGGCGTCGACTACGGCCGGGCCATGGCGGCGAGCATGGGGCCGGGATCGGATCGGCACCGATCGTTCCAGGCGGCCCTCCACGTCGTAGCCGACGCGCTCACTGCCCACGGCTTCGCGGCGCACGCCGAGCGCCACGGCGGCGAGCTCCGGATCGTGAGCGAGCACTGCCCGTTCGGGGGCGCGCCCATCGAGCACCCCGTGATCTGTGCGGTCGACCGAGGCATGGTGCGCGGCATGCTGGAGGCGCTCTGCGGCCACGACCTGATAACCGAGACGGCGCTGTCGTTGCCGACCGGCGGTGAGCACTGCATCACCGCCGTTCAGGGCAACTAGATCGGCGGAAAGGCAGCCGCCCTTCCTTCCCCTCCCCCCGGGGCGGCTGCCTACCGCCCTTGAGTGCTCGCCTGAGTGCTCGCCACTTGGCTTTGGTGGGCGGTCGGCTCGTTAGCCTGCGGACGTGAGCCTCGATGTGCCCGCCACCAGGTCGTATCTCGACCACGCGTCCACGTCGCCGCTTCGGCCCGAGGCCCGGCAGGCGCTGGTCGAGCAGCTCGCCGCGACCGGCGACCCCGGTCGGATCCACGCCGAGGCGCTCGCCGCCCGGGCGGTGGTGGAGGAGGCCCGCGAGCAGGTGGCCGAGCTCGTCGGCGCCCGCCCTCGGGAGGTCGTTTTCACCAGCGGGGCGACCGAGGCGATCGCCGCCGCCTGCTGGGGCGCCGCCGCCCGGGGGGCCCACCAGGTGGTGCCCGCCGTCGAGCACTCGGCGGTGCGGCGGGCCGCGGAACGCCACGGCGAGGTCGCCCTCGCGCCGGTCGACGGCCGGGGCCGGGTGGCGGTCGACGATGTCCTGGCCGCCGTGCGGCCCGACACCGCGCTCGTGCACGTGCAGTGGGGCAACCACGAGGTCGGGACGGTCCAGCCCGTCGCCGAGGTGATGGCGGCGTGCCGCGAGCGGGGCGTGCTGACCCACGTCGACGCCGCCCAGGCGGTGGGCCACGTCGAGGTCGACTTCCGGGCACTGGGCGCCGACCTGCTGTCGTTGAGCGCCCACAAGCTCGGCGGACCTGGCGGCGTCGGCGCCCTGCTGGTCCGGCAGGGGCTGCGGCTCGCGCCCCTGATGGTCGGCGGCGACCAGGAACGGGCCCGACGGGCGGGTCTCGAGAACGTGGCGGCCATCGCCGGGTTCGGCGCCGCCTGCGCGGCCCTATCGGCGGGGTCGACTCCGTCGCTGGCAGCCGAGGCCGCCGAGCAGCGGCGGCTGACCCGGCGGATCCTCGACGCGGTGACGGGCGATGCGCTGGGGCTCGTGGTGTACGGCGACCCCGCCGAACGGCTGCCGCACATCATCTGCCTGGGGGTCGAGGGCGTGGAGCCCCAAGCCGTGCTGCTGGGGCTCGACCGGGCCGGCATCGCCGCCCACTCGGGCAGCGCCTGCTCGTCGGAGGCGCTGGAGCCGTCGCCGGTGCTGGAGGCGATGGGCGTCGACGCCCACCACAGCCTGCGGCTGTCGGTGGGGTGGTCGACCACCGATGCCGACATCGACCGGCTGCTGGCGGCCCTCCCCACCGTGCTGGCCGACCTCCGCACCCTGGCCACCCGGGCGTGAGTGGGCACGGGGTCCGCCGCGGATGGCATCATCGGCGGCTCTGAGGCGAATGCGAGCTGACGTCAGGGCAAACCGCACATGAACCTCTACGTCGTGCGCCATGCCCACGCCGGCAACCGCTCGGCGTGGGACGGCCCCGATGGCGAGCGGCCGCTCTCCCGCCGCGGGCGCAAGGAGGCGGCCGACATCGCTGAACACCTGGCGCCGGCCGGCGTCGAGCGGCTGGTGAGCAGCCCGGCGGTCCGCTGCGTGCAGACCCTGGAGCCGCTCGCCGATCGGCTGGGCCTGCCGGTGGACGGCGACGACCGGCTGCTGGAGGGGGCCGGCGGGGACGAGGCGTTGGCTTTGGCGCTCGAGCTGAGCAAGGAGCGCCCGGCTGCAGCGATCTGCAGCCACGGCGACGTCATCCAGGAGATGCTCAGGACCCTCAGGGCGGGCTGCACCCGCTTCATGGACCCCTTCGTGTGGCCCAAGGGCTCGACCTGGGTGCTTACCCGGGACGGCGACAGCTGGGCGGAGGCCCGCTACCTCCCCCCGCCCGGCTAACACACCCAAACTGGTTGTAGCTATACGGCATATGACCGCATAGCTACAGCCAGAACGAGGGATCAGCCGGCGTCTGCCCTCGCCGCCTCTATCTCGGAGCGGAGGTCGGCGGCGGCCTCGGCCATGTCCGGGGGCGGGTCGAGGTCGTCGAGGCGGTCGAGCTCGGCGAGCGCGGTGTCGTACCGCCCGGCGATGGCGAAGGCGCCCGCCAGGAAGTAGTGCGCGTCCGGGTAGTCGGGGTCGGTCTCGGCGGCCTCGATGAGGGTGAGCACACCGTCCATGTCGCCCTTGCCGACCTGCGCCCGCCCCTTGTAGGTGAGCGCCTCGACGTTGTCGGGCTGGTCGGCCAGCACCTCGTCGTAGATCTCGATGGCGTCGTCCCAGCGCTCCTCGCCCAGGGCGAGCCGGCCCCGGTCGAGCTGGTCCCGCGTCGACTCCCGGATGTCGCCGCTCAGCTGATCGCCGGCCTCCCGCCGGCCGGCGAACTGGGCGACGAGCACGCCCGCCCCGACGGCGAAGGCCACGATGCCGGCGACGACCGCGATCGTGCGAGGCCAGGAGCGGGCGGGGCGGGCCGCCGCCACCCGGGCCTGGTGCGCCTCGATCGCCCGGATCGTGCGCGCGGCGCGGGCCGTGTAGTCATCCTTGAGGGCGGCGTAGTCGTGGTCGTCGACGTCGCCGGCGTCGTGCTCGCGCTCGAGGTCCTCGAGCGACCGCAGCAGGAAGTCCCGCTCCTCCTCCAGCGCCGCCAGCGCATCCGGGTCGAGGCCGCGCGTCGCGGTCGCCATGTCAACCGCCGTCCGCGTCGAGCGCCCGGGCGACCAGCTCGCGGTCGGCCTCGCTCGCCCGGGCGG
>DASQUY010000060.1:0-4736 GCA_035641055.1 Acidimicrobiales bacterium
CGCCGATGAGCCCGGCCTCGGCCTCGTCGATCGCCACGTCGGGCTGCAGCTCGTGGACGATGTGCCAGATCAGGCGGTCGAGCACGAGGAACTTGGCGATCCACACCACGCCGAAGCCGGCGAGCTGGGCGATCGCCACCGCCACGGTCGTGCCCCACTGGCGGTCGGCGAAGTCGACGGCGATCAGCGACAGGATCATCCCCAGCGCCGACATCACCCAGAAGGGCACGACCTCGCCCCACAGCCGGTTCCTGCCGGTCTGGTGCCAGGTCCAGTAGCGGTTGATCAGGTAGTTGGGGACGGCACCACAGCTCACCGAGACCAGGTTGGCCGTGATGTCTCCCCAGCCGAACACCCCGTAGCCCAACCACAGCACCGGCTGGCCCACGGACACCGCGACGACCGAGGCCGCGGAGTAGCGCGCCAGCTTGACGGCGGTCGGCGAACGGAGCAGCACATCGATCCCCATCGCGGGCGAGCGTAGGTCGTGGGAGGACGCGTGTCTCGTAGGCCAACCCGGACGCGGGACTGGGTTCGCCGGGACGGCCCGTGGGAACGGCAGAATGAGGTCCGTGAGCGACCCCCACCACGACGGCCACCTCCGCGAGGCCTGCGGCGTCTTCGGCCTGTACGCGCCCCGCCAGCCTGTCGCCCACCTGACCTACCTCGGCCTCTTCGCCCTGCAGCACCGAGGCCAGGAGGCGGCGGGGATGGCCGTCAGCGACGGCGACAGCCTCACCGTCGTCAAGGACCAGGGGCTCGTGGCAAGCGTCTTCGACGAGCGCACGCTGGCCGGGCTCAGCGGCCACCTGGCGATCGGCCACTGCCGGTACTCGACGACCGGATCGTCGACGTGGCGCAACGCTCAGCCGGCCTACCGGTCGGTGGGTGAGCAGATGTTCGCCCTCGGCCACAACGGCAACCTCGTCAACACCGAGGCGCTGGCGGCCGATGCCGGGATGCTCGAGGGCACGGTGACGAGCGACAGCGACCTCGTGGCCGAGCTCATCGCCGCCGAGATCTCGGCTGACGTGGCGGCGGCCGAGCTCGCCGAGGTGGGGGGCACGGCACCTCCGTCTCCGCCCGCTGGCGACGCTCCACTGGAGTCGGCGGTCGCGGCCGTGGTCCCGCGGCTGCAGGGCGCCTTCTCGTTCGTGATCATGGACGAGGCCCGGGTGATCGGCGTGCGCGATCCCCACGGGTTCCGCCCCCTGTGCCTGGGCCGGTTCGACGCCGGATGGGTGTTGGCGTCGGAGACGCCGGCGCTGGACATCGTCGGCGCCAGCTTCGTGCGCGAGCTCGAGCCGGGCGAGATGGTGGTGATCGACGGCGACGGCGTGCGCTCGCGCCACCCGTTCGACACCGCCACGCTCGACCCCCGGCTGTGCCTGTTCGAGTTCGTCTACTTCGCTCGACCCGACAGCCGCCTGTACGGCCAGGGCATCCACCAGGCCCGCGTGCGGATGGGGGAGGAGCTCGCCGACCAGGCGCCGATCGACGCCGACATGGTGATGGGGGTCCCGGAATCCGGCGTGCCGGCGGCGGAGGGGTTCGCCCGCCGCAGCGGCATCCCCCTGGGGCAGGGCCTGGTCAAGAACCGCTACATCGGCCGCAGCTTCATCGCTCCGAGCCAGGAACTGCGGGCGGAGGCGGTCCGCATGAAGCTCAACCCCCTGCGCGAGAACATCGACGGCAAGCGACTGGTCGTGGTGGACGACACGATCGTGCGGGGCACCACGCAGCACCAGGTCGTGCGGATGCTGCGGGAGGCCGGAGCCCGCGAGGTGCACCTGCGCATCACGGCGCCACCGGTCAACTGGTCGTGCTTCTACGGCATCGACACCGGCGACCGCAGCGAGCTGCTCGCCCACAACCTCGAGGTCGACCAGATCCGCTCCTACCTCGACGTCGACACCCTCGCCTACCTGGAACTCGATCGGCTGGTGGAGGCCACCGGAGCCGCCGGGGCCGGGTTCTGCGACGCCTGCTTCACCGGCGACTACCCGGTGCCCGTGCCGGTCACGCTGCGCAAGCACGTGCTCGAGTCCGACGCCCACCCCCCGGCCGGCGAGGCCATTCAGCCGGCGCTCGACGGCACGACCGCATGACCTCGGTGAGGCTCGTTCTGGGTGCAGCTATGCAGCATATGACCGCACAGCTGCGCCCAGTTTGGGGTTGGGGGGACGGCGGCCGTGGGTGAGACCTACCGGACGGCCGGGGTCGACATCGCCGCCGGCGAGGCGGCGGTGGAGCGGATCGCACCCAAGGTCCGCTCGACCTTCCGGCCCGAGGTGCTCGGCGACATCGGCGGGTTCGGGGGTCTGGTCGCAGTCCCGGCCGGCTACCACCAGCCGGTGCTGGTGTCGTCCACAGATGGTGTCGGCACCAAGGCGATGGTCGCCCGGGCCGCCGGGCGGCTCGACACGATCGGCCTCGACCTCGTGGCCATGTGCGTGGACGACATCGCCTGCCAGGGCGCCGAGCCGCTGTTCTTCCTCGACTACGTGGCCGTGGGGACGCTCGACCCGGACCAGATCGACACCATCGTCAGCGGGGTCGTCGAGGGCTGCCGGCAGGCGGGTTGCGCCCTCGTCGGCGGCGAGATGGCGGAGCACCCGGGCGCCATGGCGCCGGGGGAGTTCGACCTGGTGGGCTTCGCCGTGGGGGTGGTCGAGCGTGACCGCATCCTCACCGGCGACACCGCACGGGCGGGCGACGCGCTCGTGGCGCTGCCGTCGCCGGGCTTGCGCTGCAACGGCTACTCGCTGGCCCGTCGGGTGCTGTTCGAACGGGCCGGGCTGGCGCTGGAAGACGAGCTGTTCGCCGGGCACACCGTGGCCGACGAGCTGCTGCGACCGTCGGTCATCTACACCCCGGCCGTCCGGGGTCTGCTGGGCGATGTCGACGTGCGGGCGATCGCCCATATCACCGGGGGAGGGATCGCCGGCAACCTCCCCCGCGTCCTGCCAAACGGTGTCGACGCCGAGCTGGACCGGTCGGCGTGGGAGGTGCCCCGGGTCTTCGGGGAGATCCAGCGGCTCGGCGACATCACGACCGACGAGATGGCGCGGGTGTTCAACCTGGGTCTGGGCATGGTGGTCGTCGTCCCGCCCGAGGACGTGGGGCGCGCCCTGCGGGTGCTGCGCGCCTCGGGCCACGCCGCCGTGGAGGTGGGGCGGCTGGCCCCGGCGCGCGGCGATGGCCGGGAGGTGCGGCTGGGATGACAAGCCCCGCAGCCCCGCCCACCACGTCGCCGGCGCTGGTCGACCACCTGCTGCGCCACGCCGTGCGGCGGGGTGAGTTCGTGCTGAAGTCGGGCAAGCGCAGCGACTGGTTCGTCGACGCCAAGCAGACGACCTGCCGTCCCGACGGCATGCTGCTGGTGGCCGACGCGCTGCTGGCGGTCCTTCCCGACGACGTGACCGCCATCGGCGGCCTCACGATGGGATCGGACGCGGTGGCCTTCGGGACGGCCGCCGTCGCCGCCGCCCGGGGGCGGCCGCTGCGCAGCTTCAGCGTCCGCAAGGAGGTCAAGGACCACGGGGGCGGCGGGCGGATAGCCGGCGTCCTCGAGCCCGGCGATCGGGTGGCGATCACCGAGGACGCCGCCACCCGGGGCACCTCCATGCTGGAGGCCGTCGAGGTGGTGCGGGCATGTGGCGCGGAGCCCGTGCTGCTGGCGCCGGTCGTCGACCGGGGCGGGACGGCGGCGGCCCTGGCTGCCGAGGCCGGCCTCGCCTACCGCCCGCTGGTCACCGCCCCCGACCTCGGCTTCCCTTACGAGAAGGACGTGCCGTAGCCCTACCCACTAAACACCTGAACTTGCGGTGGTTAGAGGGGCTATGACCCCCCTAACCACCGCAAGTTCGCAGTTGGGGGAGGGGTCACGTCGTCGCGGTGACGCCGGGGTGCAGCGTCACGGTGATGCGGTCGGCGTCGACGACGATCTCGTCGGCGGGCAGGCCGGCGGTCACCGCCCGCACCCGGGCCACCTCCACCTCGTCGGTCGGGCCCGACCAGCCCTGACCGACGAGCAGCAGCCCCCCGTCGAGCTCCAGCGTCACCCGGTCGCACACCGCGGCCAGGACGCCGAGCAGGTCGGTGGCGGCCAGCAGCAGCGTGACCGGATCGGCGGCCTCGACCGGCCCGGCCGTCCGGACCTCGACGTCCACGCCGACCTCCTCCCGCAGCCGCTCGGACTCGCGGCCGAGCGCCTCGACGAGCTGGTCGGGCACCGTGCTGGCCTGCATGCCGCGGTCATCGGGCGGCACCCCGACCGCCGCCGCCCAGCGTCTCTCGAGCGTGGCGAGCAGGATGCGCCACGTGGCGCCCGGCGCCCCGGTGCCGCGCGCGTGCCCCGCGGGCACGGGCTCCCCGTCGGCTTCGGTCGCCCCGCCGACGCTGTCGAGCAAGGCGCGGTACTCGTCGGCCCGCCCGGCGGCGTCGGTCGCGGCGCGCTCGGCGGCCCCGGCACGCTCACGTGCTTGGGTCAGGGCATCGGCGGTGGCGGCCTGCTCGGCGCGGGCGCGGGCCAGGTCCTCCTCGAGCCGGCTGTGAGCGGCGGTCAGCCGGTCGTTGTCCTGCCGGAGCTCGTACGCCTCTCCGACGAGCCGCTCCCGCTCCTCGGCGAGCGTGGACACGTTGGCATCGAGGTCGGCCACCTGCCGCTGGGCGGCGGCCAGACCCGACTCGGCCGCCGCGACCCGCTCGCCGGCGGCCCGAAGCTGCCGGCCGGT
>DASQUY010000061.1:0-2341 GCA_035641055.1 Acidimicrobiales bacterium
CATTTCGTGAAAGCCGTAGTCTACAAGGAGCCGTTCAAGGTCGACGTCGAGGAGGTCGAGGACGCCAAGATCCAGGACCCCACCGACGTAGTAATCCGGGTCACTTCGACGGCGATCTGCGGGTCGGACCTGCACATGTACGAGGGTCGTACGGCGGCTGAGCCGGGGATCGTGTTCGGCCACGAGAACCTCGGGATCGTCGAGCAGGTCGGCGACGCCGTCACCTCGATCTCGGCCGGTGACCGTGTGGTCATGCCCTTCAACGTGGCCTGCGGCTTCTGCAAGAACTGCGTCGCCGGCTCCACGGGGTTCTGCCTGACCGTCAACCCCGGCTTCGCGGGGGGTGCCTACGGCTATGTGGCCATGGGCCCCTACAAGGGCGGCCAGGCCGAGTACCTGCGGGTCCCCTACGCCGACTTCAACTGCCTGAAGCTGCCGCCGGGCGACGAGCACGAGACCGACTTCATCCTGCTCGCCGACATCTTCCCCACCGGCTACCACGGCTGCGAGATGGCCCAGGTGTCGCCGGGCGAGTCGGTGGCCGTGTACGGCGCCGGGCCGGTCGGCCTGATGGCCGCCTACTCCGCCCTCATCCGGGGCGCCTCCAAGGTGTTCGTCGTGGACCGCGTGCCCGAGCGGCTGATGAAGGCCGAGGACATCGGCGCCGTCCCGATCGACTTCCGCAAGGGCGATCCGGCCGACCAGATCAAGGAGCGGACCGGGGGCGAGGGCACCGACAAGGGCGTCGACGCGGTCGGCTACCAGGCCCGGGCGCACCAGGGCGAAGGCGAGGAGCCGGCCGTGGTCCTCAACTCGCTCGTCCAGACCGTGCGCCCGACCGGGCTGCTGGGCGTGCCCGGCCTGTACGTGCCCGCCGACCCCGGCGCCCCCGACGAGCACGCCAAGCAGGGGATGCTGCTGGTCGCCGTGGGCAAGCTGTTCGAGAAGGGCCTGCGCCTCGGCACCGGCCAGGCCAACGTCAAGCGCTACAACCGCCAGCTGCGCGACCTGATCATCGAGGGCCGGGCCAAGCCGAGCTTCGTCGTCTCGCACGAGCTCCCGCTGGACGCGGCCCCCGAGGCCTACGAGAAGTTCGACAGGCGCGTCGACGGCTACACCAAGGTCGTGCTCCACCCCTGGGCCAGGGTCCCGCGGCTGCCGGACGAGGCGACCGCGGCCCAGCGGGCGGGCGCGTAGGGAGAGGAGGCACCCGATGGCGGTGACCGGACTGGACGTCTTCGACCGCAGCGTGCACAAGAGCAACGAGTGGCTGAAGGCGCTGATGGAACGGCTCGGCACCGACGACCGCCGCTACGCCTACCGGGTCCTGCGCGCCTACCTCCACGTGCTCCGCGACCGGCTGACGGTCGACGAGGCGGCGCAGCTGGCCGCGCAGCTGCCCCACCTGCTCCGCGGCGTGTTCTACGAGGGCTGGGATCCCAGCAGGACCCCCGAGACCTACCGGGACCGGGAGACGTTCCTGTCCCGCCTGGCCGAGCGGGCCCAGCTGGCGGGACCGACCGAGGCGTCGGTGGCGGCCGAGGCCGCCACCGCGGTCCTGCGCGAACGGGTCGCCGAAGGCGAGGTGGAGGACGTGCTGCAGCTCCTGCCGGCCTCCATCCGCGCCATCCTCCAGCCCGCCGGGGCCTCCTAGCCGATGGACCGCGACCAGTTCATCGCGGTCGTGCGGCGGGTGGCCGGGGTCGGCGAGGAGGCCGCCGAGCGCGCCACCCGCGCCACCCTGCAGACCCTGGCCGAGCGGCTGTCGCCGGAGGAGACCCGCGACCTGGTGGAGCGGCTGCCGCCGGAGCTGGGCCCCTGGCTCGCCAGCGGCCGGCCCGCCGAAGGCTTCGACGTCGACACGTTCCTCGGCCGCGTGGCCGAGCGCGCGGAGGTCGACCTGGCCGCCGCCGAGCGCCGGGCCCGGGCCGTCCTCACGGCGCTGGCCCGGGCGGTCGGCGACGACGAGCTCGCCGACATGGTCGCCCAGCTGCCCAAGGACTACGCGATGCTGCTCCCGAGGGGCCCGGCGGTGGAGGTCCAGCCCGTCGAGGTGCTCCTGGCCAAGGTCGCCCGCCGCGCCGGGCTCGACCTCGACGGCGCCCGGCGGGCCACCGACGCGGTGCTCGAGACACTGGCCGAGCGGATCGCCGACGGCGAGGTCGACGACCTGCTCGGCCGCCTGCCCGTCCCGCTGCACGCGGCCCTGCGCCGGGGCACGGCGCGCCAGCCGGGGGCCAGGCGCATGTCACTGGAGGAGTTCGTGGACCGTGTGGCCAGGCGCGAGGGCGTGGCGCCGGAGGAGGCGGGCCGGCACGCCCGGGCGGTGTTCGCCGGCTTG
>DASQUY010000062.1:0-3997 GCA_035641055.1 Acidimicrobiales bacterium
TTGAGCACGCCACCGCGCCGGCCGCGGGTCGCCCCGCCGCCGCCCGTGCCTCCCGCTGTGCCTCCCGCCGAGCGGGACATGCCTGCCGGCCCGGTGGGGCGGCCGCTGGCGGGCCGGCCGCCGTTCGCCGGCCGCGAGCCGCGGCCGCCGGAGATCCTCGACACGGGCCAGGTTCCCCCCGTTCCCTCGTCGGCCCTCCCTGACGACCTCCACTGGGCGGCCGTCGATGCACCCCAGCCGACAGGTCCGGTCACGTCGCCCTTCAGCGGCCTCAGTTCCCTCGGCCCGACGCGGCCAGCCGAGGGTGATGTGGCCCCCCACCTGGCGGCGATGAGTCCCGAAGCCCAGACGGCGGTGCAGGCGGCCATCGGCAACGCCGCAGCGTCGACCGGTGGGCCGGGCCCGAGCGCCGGTGACGACGTGGCCCAGCGGGGCCGCCTCATCAACTTCCTCTCGTCGATCCGCTGAGCCAGCTGCTCGTCACCGCCGGCGCCGCCGGCCTGGGCGTCGCCGTGGTGGGGCCCGCGCTCAACCACGCCGTCTTCCGTTGGGTCGGGTGGCGGGTCGTGGTGCCCCAGCTGTTGCGGCGCGTGCCCGACGCGGGCGAGCTCGGGCGGCCCGTAGCACGCTGCGGCACCTGCGGGCACCCGCTGGCGCCGGCGGGGCTGCCGGTCCTGCCGTGGGCGCTGGCCGGCGGGAGCTGTGTGTCGTGCGGCGCCGCTCGCCCCCGCTGGTGGGCCGCCGTGGAGGCCGCGGCCGGGGCTTCGTTCGCCCTCGCGGCAGCACGGACGGGCTGGTCGGCCACCCTGCTGCCGGTCCTACCCCTGTTCGCCGGTCTGGTCGCGATGTCCGCCGTCGACATCTGGGCGATGCGCATCCCGACCCGGTTCGCCCACGTCACAGCCGGCGCCGTGGGGGCGGCGCTGCTGGTCGCGACGGCGCTGGACGGCGACAGGGGCGCCGGCGCCCTGCGGGCGGCGGCGGTCGGCGCGGCGGTCCTGGGGGGCGGCCTGCTGGTGCTGCACCTCGTGTCGCCGCGCATGCTCGGCTTCGGCGACGTCCGCTTGGCGACGGTGGCCGGCATGGTCGTGGGCTGGCTGGCGTGGACACAAGACCACCCGGTGCTGGCACCGGTGCGGGAGGCCCTCAACGCCGCGCTGCTGGGCGGGCTCATCGGGACGGTGGTGGGCGGCGTGCTCCTGGTGGCCCGGGGCCGCAACGACCCGTTCCCGTTCGGCCCGTCGCTGGCCCTCGGCGCCGCCATCGTGATCCTCGCTGCCCTGTAGGCCGTTCTGGGTGCAGCTGTCCGGCATATGACCGCACAGCTGCACCCAGTTTCGGGGCGGCCGGTATCGTCGGGCCGTGCTCCGGTTCCTCACCGCCGGCGAATCCCACGGTCGCGCGCTGGTCGCGATCGTCGAGGGGCTGCCCGCGGGACTGCCGGTCGCGCTGGACGACGTGCGCGGCGAGCTGGCCCGCCGGCGCCTGGGCTACGGCCGCGGGCCGCGCATGCGGTTCGAACAGGACGAGGTCACGCTCGTCGGCGGGGTGCGCCACGGGCGCACGCTGGGCTCGCCCGTGGCGATCGAGATCGCCAACACCGAGTGGTTCCGGTCGGACCGCTGGCACGAGGAGATGGCGGTCGAGCCGGGCCGGACGCGGACGCCGCTCACCCAGCCCCGCCCCGGCCACGCCGACCTCGCCGGCATGCAGAAGTACGGGTTTGACGACGCCCGCGACGTGCTGGAACGGGCGTCGGCCCGCGAGACGGCGGCCCGGGTGGCCGCCGGCGCCTTGGCGAAGGGGTTGCTGCGCCAGCTCGGGATCGAGGTCCTCTCCCACGTCATTCAGCTGGGACCGGTGCGGTCGAAGCCGGCCGATCGGCCGACACCCGGTGACCTCGAGCGCATCGACGCCTCACCCCTCCGGTGCTTCGACGCTGGTGCCGAGGAGGCGATGGTCGAGGAGATCAAGGCCGCTGCCAAGGAGGGCGACAGCCTCGGCGGAGTCGTCGAGGTGCTGGCGTACGGCGTGCCCGTGGGGCTGGGGAGCCACGTCCACTGGGACCGCCGCCTCGACGGCCAGCTGGCCCAGGCGCTCATGAGCATCCAGGCCGTGAAGGCCGTCGAGATGGGGGAAGGCTTCGACGTCGCCGGCCGCCGGGGCAGCGATGCGCACGACCCGATCACGTGGGACGCCGAGGACGAGGCCTACCGCCGCACGTCGGCGAGGGCGGGCGGCATCGAGGGCGGCATGTCGAACGGCGAGCTGGTCGTGTGCCGGGCGGCGATGAAGCCCCTGGCGACGCTGAACCGGCCGGTCCTCACGACGGTCGACGTGGTGACCAAGGAAGAGACGGTGAGCTTCAAGGAGCGCACCGACGTGACGTCCGTACCCGCCATGGGGGTGGTGGCGGAGACGATGGTCGCCTGGGTGCTGGCGGTCGAGGCGCTGCGCAAGTTCGGCGGCGACTCGCTGGCCGAGGTGCTGCGCAACCGGGCGGCGTTCGAGGCGTCGCTGCGCGAGGGCTGACGACCCGGTGGAGGGCGACGGCCGGCAGCGCCGGCACATCGTGCTCGTCGGGGTCATGGGGGTCGGCAAGACCACGGTGGGGCGGCGGCTGGCCAAGGAGCTCCAGCGTCCCTTCGTCGACGCCGACGAGCAGCTCGAGCTGCGGGCGGGACGCACGATCCCGACGATCTTCCGCGACGACGGCGAGGAGGCGTTCCGCCGGCTCGAGTCCGAGGTCCTCGCCGACCTGTTGGGGCGTAGTCGCCCGCTGGTGGTGGCGGCCGGCGGCGGTGTCGTCGCCCGGCCCGACAACCGCCAGCGGCTGGCCCGGGAGGCGTTCGTCGTGTGGCTGCGGGCCTCGGCCGAGTTCCTGGCCGGGCGAACCGACCCGACGCACCGACCCCTGTTGGCCGGAACGGCCGACCCCTTGGCCGCCCTGGAAGGGCTGATCGCCGCCCGGTCGCCGCTCTACGAGGCGTCGGCCGACGTCACCGTCGACGTCGAGCCGTTCCACGCTGGCGACGACAAGCCCAAGCGGGCGCTGGCCCGCCACATCGCCGGGCTGGTCGACCACGTCTTTGAGGACGTTCGGGGCTCTAGGCCCGATGTGTCTTCAAGGACAGGCTTGGCGGTGGAGGTGCGGGCGGGCGGCCGCACCTACCCGGTGATCGTGGGAGCGGGCGTGCGGCGAAGGCTGCCGGAGGTGCTGGCGCCGGGAGCCCGCCGGGTCGCCGTGGTCACCCAGGCCGGCATCGGTTTGGACGTCGACCCCGGGCGGGAGCACGAGGTGTTCACGATCGGCGACGGCGAGCCTGCCAAGTCGCTGGCCACCGTCGAGGATCTGTGCCGGGCGTGGTCGCGCTGGGGCCTGACGCGGACCGACCAGGTCGTGGCCGTCGGCGGGGGAGTGGTCACCGACACGGCCGCCTTCGCCGCCGCCGTCTACCACCGGGGCGTCGCCGTGGCGCACGTGCCCACGACGCTGCTCGGCATGGTCGACGCCGCCATCGGGGGCAAGAGCGGGGTCAACCTGCCGGAGGGGAAGAACCTGGTGGGTGCCTTCTGGCAGCCCACCGGCGTGCTGTGCGACACGGACGCGCTCGCCACGCTGCCGGAGTCGGAGCGGCGCTCGGGCATGGGCGAGATGGCCAAGTACCACTTCCTCGCCGGCGAGGACCTCCTGGCACTCCCGCTCGCGGAGCGCATCGCCGTTTGCATCCGCATCAAGGCCGACGTCGTCGCCGCCGACGAGCGCGAGGAGCCGTCGGCCCGGCGGGGCCGGGCCACCCTCAACTACGGGCACACGCTGGCCCACGCCTTGGAGACCTCGGGTGGCTACGACCTGCGCCACGGCGAGGCGGTGGCGATCGGGTTGGCGTACGCCGCCGAGCTGGCCGCGGCCCTGGGCCGGATCGACCGGGCGCGGGTCGACGAGCATCGCCGGGTGATCGTCGCCTACGGGCTCCCCTGCGCCCTACCGGCCGGC
>DASQUY010000063.1:0-3783 GCA_035641055.1 Acidimicrobiales bacterium
GAGGTCGCCGGCGCCTACGGCACGCTGCACGGCTACAACGCCGAGTCCCGCCGCGAGCTCCAGGAGGCCACGGGCATGGCGTTCCTCGAGGGCATCGTGGAGATGGCCCTTTTCGCCCAGGGCCCGTCCATCTACGGCGGCACCGACCAGGTGCAGCGCAACATCATCGGCGAGCGCGTGCTCGGCCTGCCCAAGGAGCCGGGCTTCGACAAGAACACGCCGTTCAAGGACCTCCCCCGCAACGGCTGAGCACTTCACGAACTTGCGGTGGTTAAGGACGTCATGGCGTCCCTAACCACCGCAAGTTCCGGAATGGTGGCCTGTCACACTCCTTCCGCCCGCCTCGTCGGGTGGGTATGGAATGCCATTGGGACGTGATCGTCGTCGGCGCTGGCGCCGCCGGCCTGACCGCGGCCGCCACCGCCGCCGGGGCGGGGTCGTCGGTGCTCCTGCTGGACGGCCAGCAGCCCGGCGGCCGGGCCAGCACGGACGAGCGGGGCGGCTACCGGTTCAACCGCGGGGCCCACGCCCTCTACCGGGGCCTGGCCGGGCGCGGCGTGCTGCAGCGGCTGGGCGTCGAGGTGCGGGGCGCGCCGCCGCCGCTGAAGGGCGCCCGCGGGCGGCGCGGTGACACCGTCGCCGAGATCGGCCTGGGTGCCGCCGGCATCGTCCGCACGGGGCTGCTGGGCTGGCGCGAGAAGGCGACCCTGCTCCGGGGGCTCGCCGGCATGCCGCGCTGGAAGCCCGGGCGGCTGGCCGACCGGTCCGCCGCCGACTTCCTCGACGAGCTCGGCCTGACCGGCGGCGCTCGCGAGCTGGCGGAGACCCTCGCCCGCACGGCGACCTACGCCGCCGACATGACCAGCGTGTCGGCCGACCTGGTGGCGACCCAGGTGCGGGCCGCCGCCACGTCGGGCGTCGAGTACCTCCACGGCGGCTGGGCGACGCTCGTCGACGGGCTGGCGGCGGCAGCGCGCCGACAGGGCGCGGGGATCCGCTCGGGCTGCCGGGTCCGCCTGGTGGCGCCGGACGGCGGCCGGGTGCGGGTCGCCCTGGCCGCGGCCGAGGACGAGGGCACCCTCCTCGCCCGCCGCGTTGTGATCGCCGCCGGCACGCCGGCGGCATGCGCCGCCCTGCTGCCGGATCCACCGCCCTGGGACGACCTCGGCCCGCCGGCCCGGGCCGCCTGCCTCGACCTCGGCTTCGCGTCGGTACCCGAGATGACGGTGCTGCTCGGCGTCGACCGGCCGCTGTACCTCATCCGGCACTGCCCGCCCGCCGACCTGGCGCCGCCGGGTCATGCGGTCGTCCACGGCCTGCGCTACCTGCGGCCCGACGAGGATCCGTCGCCCGGCGAGGCGCGCGCCGAGCTGGAGGAGCACGCCCGCGTCGCCGGCATCGACCCCGAGGGCGCCGAGCAGGCGCGCTACCTGCACGACATGACCGTGTGCGGGGCGCTGCCCGTCCCGGGGATCGGGCTCGCCGGGCGGGTGAACGTCGGCGACACCGGCCACGACGGCGTGCTGGTGGCGGGGGACTGGGTCGGACCCCACGGCCACCTCGTCGACGCTGCGCTCGCCAGCGGGGAGGCCGCGGGGCGGCGGGCGGCGTCGCTGGACCATCATCGGGGCGAACCCACGATCCTGGAGCGAGCTTCCTAGATGTCCAGCACCGGGGACGGAGACGATCCGCTCCTCACCGCCTTCGTCGAGGAGCGGCCCGTGCTCGTCGGGCTGGCGTACCGCATCACCGGCTCGCGGGTTGAGGCCGAGGACATCGTGCAGGAGGCATGGCTGCGGGCCCGGCGGGCCGACGTCTCCGCCATCGATCGGCCCGGGGCGTGGCTGACCACCGTCGTCAGCCGCCTGGCGCTCGACCACCTGCGCTCGGCGCGGCACCGGCGCGAGACCTACGTGGGCCCGTGGCTCCCCGAGCCCGTCGTCGGTCCGGACGCCTGGATCGCCGGCGGCGACCCGTCCGACGCCGCCGAGCTGGCCGAGTCGGTCACGTACGGCTTCCTGCAGGTGCTGGAGACGCTGACACCGGTCGAGCGCGTCGTGTTCCTGCTGGCCGACGTGTTCGACGTCCCGTTCCCCGAGATCGCCGGGATCGTCGACCGCAGCCCCGCCGCCTGCCGCCAGGTCGCCAGCCGGGCGCGGCGCCGGATGCGTGAAGGGCGCCCACGCGACACCGCCCCGGACGACGCCCCCGCCGTGGCGTATCAGCTGTTCGAGGCGATGGCGGCCGGCAACGTCGACCAGCTGCTCTCGCTGCTGGCCGAGGACGCCGTGCTGGTCAGCGACGGGGGACCGGACACGCACGCCGCCCGCCGCCCGGTGGTCGGCCGCCAGCGAGTCGCCCGATTCCTCGTCAACACGACGCGCCGGCTGGCCGTGCCGGGGGCGAGGACCGAGGGGGCCGTGGTCAACGGCGAGCCCGGGTTGGTGATCAGCCTGCAGGGCCAGCCCGCGGTCACGGTCGCCGTGCACGTGGCGGAGGGAGCCGTCGGGGCCGTCTACGTCATGGTGAACCCCGACAAGCTGACGGCGCTCGATCTCCGCACGCCGATGGTGTGAGTGATCGCGTCAGGCTCGGGTCGCCGCGAGGTCGGCGACCCGGGCTGCACGGTCCGCCAGGCCCGGCGCCCCCAGCACCCGCGCCACGGCGGCGAACGCCTCCGGGTCGGGGGGCCCGGTCCACCGCAGCTCGTCGACCGAGTCGCTCACCGGGGCGTCGGCCTCGAGCGTGGCGATCCTGCGGAACAGCAGCGCCAGCTCGAACTCGCCGCGCAGGACGGCGTTGAGCTTGGTGGCGCCGCGCACGCCGGCATCCCACGTGACCGGGTCGGCCGGGATGTCCTCCAGGTGACCCCAGCGGCGCAGCACGGCGGCCGCCGACTTGGCGCCCCACCCGGCCAGCCCGGGGAACCCGTCGGCCGAGTCGCCCACCAGCGCCAGCAGGTCAGGCACCGACGGTGGCGGCACGCCCAGCCGCTCCTCCACCCCCGCGGCATCGACGATCAGGCGCTTGCGTCGGTCGAGCTGCACGACCTTGCCGCCGACGCACTGGCCGAGGTCCTTGTCCGGGGTGCAGATCAGCACCCGGTCGACGCGGTCGTCGGCGGCGGCCAGCGTCGCGGCGGTGCCGAGGGCGTCGTCTGCCTCCAGCTCGACCTGGGGCCAGACCGCGAAGCCCGCCGCCGCCATCGCCTCCTCCACGACGGGGAACTGCGCCAGCAGCTCCCGGGGCATGCCGGCCGACGACTTGTAGCCGGGCCACAGGTCGTTGCGGAAGGACTCGATCACGTGGTCGGTGGCGACCCCGACGTGCGTCGCGCCGTCGGCCACGAGCTGGAGCAGCGTCGTGACGACACCCACCGTGGCCCCCCGCTCGGGATCCCGGTTGTTGGGGGCGAAGTGGTAGCGGAACAGCTCGTAGGTGCCGTCGACCAGGTGGACCTCCATGGCGATGCGAACGCTAGCCGCCTCCCCCCGGCGAACTGGCTGTAGCTATCCGGTCATATACCGCATAGCTACAACCAGTTTGGTGGTGGTCCGCTATGCCAGCTCGACGAGGTCGAGCAGGTCGTCGGACCAGAAGTCGACGTCGCCCTCGGGCATGAGCAGCGCTCGGTCGGGCGCCAAGTCGCGGACGAAGCCGGTGTCGTGGCTGACGATCACCATCGTGCCCGGCCAGCTCGCCAGGGCTGCCGCCACGCCCTCGCGGGAGGGCGGATCCAGGTTGTTCGTGGGCTCATCGAGCAGCAGCACGTTGTGGCGGCCC
>DASQUY010000064.1:0-2792 GCA_035641055.1 Acidimicrobiales bacterium
CCGTGGCAGATCGTGCAGGTGACCAACGGCGTCATGCGGGTGCGCGACGCCACCGGCAAGCACCCCACGATCCCGTTCTGGGTCGGCGAGGCGCCGGGCCGCACCGACGAGCTGTCCGAGGAGGTCTCCCGGCTGCGGAGCACGGTTGCGGAACGGCTCGATTCCGGCGGGCGAGAGGCCGCCATCGCCCGTGTGCAGGAGGTGTCGGGTGTCGACGCGGTGGCAGCCGCGCTGGTCGTCGACTATCTGCGCGCCGGTCGGGCCGGGCTGGGCGGGGTTCTGCCCACCCACGACGACATCGTGTTCGAGCGGTTCTTCGACGAGAGCGGCGGCATGCAGCTCATCGTCCACGCCCCGCTGGGGGCCAGGGTCAACCGGGCGCTCGGCCTGGGACTGCGCAAGAAGTTCTGCCTGACGTTCGATTTCGAGCTGCAGGCCGCGGCCAGCAATGACGCCGTGCTGCTGTCGCTCGGCCCCCAGCACTCGTTTCCGCTCGAGGACGTCCCCGCCTTCCTGCGCTCCCACAACGTTCAGGACGCCGTCTCCCAGGCGGTGCTCCGCAGCCCGATGTTCATCGCCCGCTGGCGGTGGAACCTCAACCGGTCGCTCGCGGTGCTGCGCCGCAAGGGCGGTCGCCTCAATCCGTTCAACATCCAACGCATGGAGGCGGACGACCTGATGGCCGCCGTGTTCCCGTCGCTCGCCGCCTGCCAGGACAACGCCCCGGCCGGTCCCATCGAGATCCCCGATCACCCCCTCGTGCGGGAGACGACGGGCGACTGCCTCAACGAGGCCATGGACATCGAGGGCCTCAAAGCGCTGGTGTGCAGGTTCGAGGAGGGCACCGTTCGCATGCACTTCCTCGACACCGTCGAGCCCAGCGTGCTCGCGCACGAGATCCTCAACGGCGCCCCCTTCACCTACCTCGACGAGGACACCGAGATCGGCGAACGCCGGTCGCGCGCGGTACCGCTTCGCCGGGGACTGCCGGTGGAGCCTCGAGAGCTGGGCCGCCTCGACCCGGATGCCATCGAACGCGTGCGGGCCGAGGCGACCCCGGAGGTGCGTGACCCCGACGAGCTTCACGACGTGCTCCTGTCTCTCGTCGCCGCCCGACCGCGGCACGAGTGGGCGGAGCATTTCGAGGCACTGGCGAACGCGGGCCGCTCCTTTGAGGTCCACGTTCCGGGCGCGACGGAAGTCCTGTGGGCGCCAACCGAGCGCCGGGCCGAGGTCGAGGCCCTCTTCGAGGGCACCCGCTTCGTGCCCGATCACCCGCTTCCGCCCGGCCTGGCCGCCACGCTCGACGACGCGGCCGCCGACGAGGCGGCGGTGAGCCTGATTCGGGGCCATCTCGACGTCTCCGGCCCCGTGACCGTGGACGACCTCGCCGACGCCACCGGGCTGTCGCCGTCCTCCGTGACCATCGCCCTGGAGGCCCTTCGGGAACGCGGGTTCGCGGTCAGCGGGTCCTTCGAGCCCGAGCGGAGCGAGCAGTGGTGCGCCCGCCGGCTGCTGGCCCGCATCCACGGCTACACCCGGGATCGGCGGCGGGCCGAGGTCCGTCCCATCAGCCAGGAGGAGTGGGAGGACTTCCTCCAGTCCTGGCGGCACGCCGCTCCGGGGACCCATCGCCAAGGCAGGGCCGGACTGGCCGAGGTGATCGAACAGCTCCAGGGACTCGAGTGGCCGGCCGGGGAGTGGGAGCGGCTCTTCGCCGAGCGGGTCGAGTCCTATCGCCCGGAGTGGCTCGACGACCTGTGTCTGTCGGGCGAGGTGGTATGGGGCCGGCTGTCCGTGGTGGAGCGAGCGGCCGACAGTGACGATCCGGCCGCCGGGGAGCCGCGCCGATCGGGCAAGACACCGTCCCGCCGGACACCCATCACCTTCATGCTTCGGCAGGATCTGCCCTGGCTGCTCCAGGCTCATCGTGGGACCGTGGTGCCGGCCGAGCCCAATGCCGGGTCCGGGCGCGAGGTGCTCGACGCCCTGCGCGAACGCGGCGCCATGTTCCACTCCGACCTCCAGGCGGTCACCAATCGCCTCCCCACCGATGTCGAGGAGGGCCTGTGGGACGGCGTTGCCCGAGGACTCGTTACCTCAGACGGCTTCAACGCCGTCCGCTCGCTTCTGCACGCCCGCACCCGGTTCGCCCGCCGCCAGCGCCGGCCCTACCCCCGTCC
Organism: Acidimicrobiales bacterium; assembly: GCA_035641055.1. Taxonomy (GTDB): domain Bacteria; phylum Actinomycetota; class Acidimicrobiia; order Acidimicrobiales; family VFJN01; genus DASQUK01. The sequence goes on from DASQUY010000064.1 coordinate 2,184, forward strand.
GGGTTCCCGCGGCCGGCGGGGCACGTGGCGGCAGGCGGTGGAGGGCCGTTGGACGCTGCTCCCCGCTGCCGAGCCGATCGACGACGTCGACGAGCTGGCCGAGACCGTCGCCTGGCAGCTACTGCTGCGATGGGGCGTGGTGTTCCGCGACGTCTACCTCAAGGAACGGCTGGCCGTTCCGTGGCGGGAGATCCTCTGGGCGCTGCGCCGCCTCGAGGCCAGGGGCCTGATCCGGGGCGGGCATTTCGTCACCGGCGTTACCGGCGAGCAGTACGCCGACGAGACGGCCGCGCCCTCATTGCGGGTCCGCCGCGCCGCCTGACCGGCGGGGCAGCGTTCGAGGCAGCCCGAAGTGCTCGAAGACAGCGGTGTCGCTGAACCAGCTGATCGCCGTGATCGCGTCGCCCCCGAGCATGAGCACGATCAATCCGTAGGGGCGGGCGATCGCTGCGTGCGGGTCGGGGAGATAGCAGCCGAATGCGGGCTGGCTGTTTGCGCGGGTTGGCACGACGCGCAGGGCAGCGCCGCGCAGCTCCGCGCGGTGGCGAAGGAAGGCGGCGATCGCCTCGTGGCCCTGGTACTCGAGCGGCTGGGGCGGCATCGTCAGCA
>DASQUY010000065.1:0-3070 GCA_035641055.1 Acidimicrobiales bacterium
CCCCGGCGGAGCGCACCCAGGTGATCCTGCACCTCGACCTAGATCGGGAGACGCCGCCGCGGCTGCATCTGGGGCCGGCGGTCCCCGGGTGGATGGGCGAGTTCCTGTCGTGTGATGCGACCTGCCGGTACCTGTTGTGGCAAGACGGCAATCCGGTGGCCATGGGACGGCGCGAGCACACCGTCAACCCCCGGCTGCGGGTGTTCATCGAGCATCGCGACGGCGGCTGCCGGGTGCCGGGCTGCGACTACAGCCGCTGGCTGCACGTGCACCACAAGGTGCACTGGGAGCACGGCGGCCCCACGGACCCCGACAATCTCCTGTGCTTGTGCCCCGTCCATCATCGGATGGTCCACAAGGGGCTGCTCACCATCGACGGCGATCCCACCGACCCCAACGGGCTCGTGTTCACCGACAACCGCGGCCGGCGGCTCACCCCCGCCCACCCCCGACCACCCGGGCCCGGCGACCCCCGCCCGGCCGGCGACTGGCGGCACCCACCCGGCGAACGCCTCGATCCCTACTGGATCAGCTGGAACTGACCGCACTCGCGATCACCATGTGACGCAGAACTCGTTACCTTCGCATCGCGCCGTCCGGTTGCGGGCCCTCTGCGCGCCGTGGTCTCACTACACCGCGCCGCCGTAGAGGTCGAGGGTCCGGGCCATCCCGCCGTCGGCGGACACGGTCTCGCCGGTGACGAACCGGGCGGCGTCGGAGGCGAGGAACACGATGACGTCGGCGACGTCATCGGGCTGGGCCCAGCGTCGGAGCGGCGTCTGGGCTTCGATGCCCTCGACCACGCCGGGAATGGGTTTGTTGCGCTCCCACAGGGCGGTGTCCACGACGCCGGGCGCCACCGAGTTCACCCGGATGCCGTGCGGGCCGAGCTCGATCGCGAGGGAGCGGGTGGCAGCGTCGAGCGCGCCCTTCGTGGCCGCATAGGCGGCGCGCCGGGGTGTGCCCACGACGCCCGACACCGACGAGAGGTTGATGATCGAGCCACGGCCACGCTCGATCATGGAGGGCACGAGCGCGGCGGTGAGCAGCAGGGGCGCCCGCACGTTGACCGCGTGCAGGCTGTCGATGAGCTCGCCGTCGGTCTCGACCGTGTCGAGCCGCGCCGCGATCGCGGCGTTGTTGACGAGCACATCGACGTGGCCCAGGGCGGCGCGCGCCCGCGCCGCCAGCTCGCCGGGTGCCGTGGCATCGGCCAGGTCCGCGACCAGCGCTACGGGATCATTGGCCAGCTCGCCGGCGACGTCGTCCAAGTGGTCGGCGCTACGGGCCGCCAGGGCGACGCGGGCGCCTGCCCGGTCCAGCGCGACGGCGGTGGCCCGCCCGATGCCCCTGGACGCGCCGGTGACCAGCGCCGTCCGACCGTCCAGCGAGAAGGGGCCCATCGAACGGAGCCTACGTGCGTGCCCGGAATGCCGGAGTGGCGGCGCCGGGTTTTCCCAGGCGACCACCGGAGGAGAACGCCCATGCTTCGTCGCCGCCGCCGGCCCACTCCCGAGCCCGCCCCGGTCGCCGATGGCGGCACCGCGCCGCCGGCGTACCTGGAGGTGATCGACGACGCCAACTTCTGGGAGCGCACCGCCGGGCGCGTGACCGTCGTCGACTTCTGGGCGCCGTGGTGCGCTCCCTGCCGGGCGTTCGCGCCGATCTTCGCGGCCGTTGCCGCCGAGCACGACGGCCGGGTGGCGTTCGGCAAGTGCAACGTCGATGCCAGCCCCCACACGGCCGAGCTGCTGCAGATCCGGAGCATCCCCACCCTCGTGGCCTTCGGCCCCGACGGCAGCGAGCTCGGGCGCGTCGTGGGCGTGCTCCCGCGCCGCAAGCTCGAGGCGACGATCTCGCAGGTGGCGTCCGTGGCGGCGACGTGAGCTCGGCGCCACCCGCCTCGTGGCGCCCGCATGCCGGCCGCTGGGCCCTGGGCGTGATCCTCCTCGCCATGGCCGCCGGACAGCTTGCCGACCCGGCGGGGTTCGTCGACGTCGTCAACACGTACCGCCTCGGTGGCACGTCGGTCTCGCTGCTGGTCGCCGGGACCCTGATCGCCGGCGAGGCCGGCGCCGGGATCGGCCTGCTGTCGGGCCGCCCGGCGCCGCGCCGCCGGGCGGCAACGCTGGCGGTGGCCGTCGCGGTCGCCTGGTCGGCGCTCGCGCTCCAGGCGTTCGCCCGCGGGCTGGCGTTGGACAACTGCGGGTGCTTCGGCGTCTACGCCGCCCAGCCGCTGCGCTGGTGGATCCTGCTGGAGGACGCCTACTTCGTCGCCTTCGCCGTGTGGGTACGGCGCCGCCTCGTGACGGCGGGGCCGAAGCGTCCGCGCTACCTCGCCAGGCGGGTGGCGGGGGTCGAGCCCAGCTCGCCGTCCTCGACCAGCTCCCTGACGGCCGGCACGGGATCGGCGTCGGCGAACAGGGTCTCGTCATCGTAGCGGGCGGGCCGGCCGGTGGCATCGACGACCCACCACGACGCCTCCAGAGCGATGCCGTTGGGGTCGTGGAAGTAGATCGACCGGACGAACCCGTGGTCGACGACGTCGGTCACCTCGCAGCCGTGCTCCTTGAGCCGGTGTTGCAGCGCCTCGAGGGCGTCCTCGTCGGGCAGGTTGAACGACAGGTGGTCGAACTGCACGGCCCGGGGATCGGGAATCCCCGCCGGCTTGGCGAACGACTCCAGCTCGATGCCGGGGTACTCGAAGAAGGCGACGGTCTGCTCCGGCCCGAAGTCGAAGAAGTAGTGGCGGAAGCTGCGGTCGCCGAGCGTCGCCACCAGCCGCGCGCCCAACACCCCGTGGTAGAAGCGGACGGTCGCGTCCATGTCGTTGGTGACCAATGCCAGGTGGTTGATGCCTCGCCAGTGCGGTCGGTCCGACGCCATGGCACCAGATTACGCCCATTACCTTGGGCCGGCGATGTGCAGGCGGAAGATCCTCGTGATGCTGCTGATCGGGGCCGCCGGCGCCGCCGTCGGCCTGGCCATCGGCATGGTCCGCCCGGCGGGCGCCCACGTGTGCTCGACTCCGGTCGCCACCGAGGTCGGTGCCCCGGTGACGGTGAACGTG
>DASQUY010000066.1:0-3811 GCA_035641055.1 Acidimicrobiales bacterium
GATCGTCGCCTACGGGCTCCCCTGCGCCCTACCGGCCGGCGTCGACCCCGCCGCGCTCGTCACCCTGATGGCCCGGGACAAGAAGGCGGTGGACGGGCTGACCTTCGTGCTCGACGGTCCCGCCGGCGTGGAGGTGGTGCCCGGTGTCGACCCCGAGACGGCACGGGCGACGCTCGAACGAATGCGAACTTGCGGTGACTAGAGGGGCCATGACCCGTTCAACCACCGCAAGTTGGGAGGGAGACGATGAGTGAGCCGGTGATCCTGGTGCTGAACGGGCCCAACCTCAACCTCCTGGGTCAGCGCGAGCCCGAGATCTACGGCCACCGGACGCTCGACGATCACGTCGAGGACATGCGCGGCGCCGCCGGCGCCGCCGGGTTCGCCCTCGAGCACGTGCAGTCGAACACCGAGGGGGAGCTCATCGACGCCGTACAGGGGGCGCGACGGCGGTGTGCCGCCATCGTCATCAACCCCGGGGCGTTCGGCCACTACGCCTGGGCCATCCACGACGCCCTGGCGACGTTCGACGGACCGGTGGTCGAGGTGCACATCTCGAACCCCTCGGCCCGGGAGTCGTGGCGTCACACGTCGGTGGTGTCTCCCGTCGCCACCGGGACGATCGCCGGCTTCGGGGGGCACGGCTACGTGCTGGCGGTCGAGGCCGTCCGGCAGCTACTGAAGGCTTGACGCGGAGGGTGGTTGCGCTGCCTACTCTGGGCGAGGTGACCTTCGACCGTTCCTCGCTTCCGCCGATGGACGTCGCGGACCGGTCGGCCCGGCTGCGCGCCAAGCTGGCCGAAGCGGGCTGCGACGCCCTGCTCGTCACGAACGTGACCAACATCCGCTACCTGACCGGGTTCACCGGGTCGGCGGCGCTGCTGCTCGTGCGGCCCGACGGGCTGGTGTTCGTCACCGATGGCCGCTACCGCGACCAGGCCACGGCGCAGCTGGCGGCGGCGGGCGTCGAGGCCCGCATCGCGATCGGGCCGGACGTGGACGCTCGCCGCCGGCTGGTGGCGGAGGCCGTGCCGCCCGACGGGGCGCGGCTCGGGCTCGAGGCCGACGACGTCACCTGGGGGCAGAAGCGGCGCTTCGACCGGGAGTGGTTCCCCGCCGCCAAGGTCGTGGCGACCTCCGAGCTCGTCGAGTCGATGCGCACGGTCAAGGACGGCGGCGAGGTGGCCCGCCTGGAGGCGGCGTGCGCCATGGCGGACGCCGCGCTCGCCGCCGTCCGCCACCGGCTGGGTGAAGGGGTGACCGAGGCCGAGGTCGCCCTCGAGCTCGAGTGGCAGATGCGCCGGCTGGGCGCCGAGGGGCCCTCCTTCGACACGATCGTCGCCTCTGGTCCCAACGCCGCCATGCCCCATCACCGAGCGGGTGACCGGCGCATCCGGAAGGGCGACCTGGTCGTGCTGGACTTCGGCGCCCTGGTCGACGGCTACCACTCGGACATGACACGCACGGTGATGGTGGGCGGGCCGAGCGAGACCCAGGCCCGCATGTACGACGTGGTGCGGCGCGCCCAGGCGGCCGGGGTGGCGGCGGTGCGGGCCGGCGTGGAGGCCAAGGCGGTCGACGAGGCCTGCCGGTCGGTCATCAGCGACGCCGGTTGGGGCGATGCCTTCGTGCACGGCACGGGACACGGCGTCGGGCTCGACATCCACGAGGCGCCCCGGGTGGCGAAGTCGGCCGACGCTATGCTGGCCGCCGGCCACGTCGTCACCGTCGAGCCGGGCGTGTACCTCGGCGAGCACGGGGGAGTCCGCATCGAGGACACCGTCGTGGTCACCTCCGAGGGCTGCCGCACCCTCACGCGTGCGCCCAAGGACTTCGACCTGTAGATCCACGAGAGCGCGCCAGGAGCCGATAACCGATGGCTGCCACCTCCACGAACGACCTCAAGCGCGGGATGACCCTCGACCTCCCCGAGGGGCTGTTCCACGTGGTGGAGTTCCAGCACGTCAAGCCCGGGAAGGGTCCCGCCTTCGTGCGCACGACGCTGCGCAACGCCCGCACTGGCGGCCAGCTCGACAAGACGTTCCGGGCTGACCAGCGGGTGGAGCAGGCGGTGGTCGACAAGAAGGAGATGCAGTTCCTCTACCGCGACGGCGACCACTACGTGTTCATGGACAGCAGCTCCTACGAGCAGATGCACGTGGGGCCGGCGGGGCTGGGAGACGCCACCAACTTCATCGTCGAGGGGTCCACGGTGGTGCTGCAGCTCGTGGGCGACGAGATCATCGGCGTCGACCTGCCCGCGGCGGTCGAGCTGGTCGTGTCCGACACCGACCCCGGCGTCCAGGGCGACCGCGTGTCTGGCGCCCGCAAGCCCGCCACGCTCGAGACGGGCCTGGTGGTGCAGGTCCCGCTGTTCGTCAACCCCGGTGACCGGGTGAAGGTCGACACCCGCACCAGCGAGTACCTGACGCGGGCCTGACGGGACGCCGTGAGCGACCTCGAGCCGAGCGACGTCGCCAGCCGGCGGGCGGCCCGGGAACGGGCGCTCGAGCTCCTGTACGAGGCCGAGACCAAGGGGATCGACATCCCCGAGCTGCTAGCGCAGCAGCCGATCGCCCCGGCCGACCTCGCGGTCGAGCTCGTCGACGGCGTCGCCACCCACAGGCGGCGCATCGACGAGGTCGTGGGGCGGCTGGTCGCCCCCAAGTGGTCGCTCGACCGGCTGGCGGCCGTGGACCGTCAGGTCCTGCGCCTGGGGGCGTACGAGCTGCTGGCCGTCCCGGAGAGGTCGCCGGCGCTGATCATCAATGAGGCCGTTGTGCTGGCGCGGCGGTTCGGCAGCGACGACTCGCCCCGCTTCGTCAACGGCGTCTTGTCGGCGGTGGCGTCCGAGCTGCGCGAGCCGGGGGAGAGCGCGACGGAAACGTGAGCGTTCCCGGGCCCCTCCCGCTCCCCGATCCCGAGCTGGCGGACCCGCGCCGGGGGATGCGACTGCGGCCGTGGCGGTCGGACCCTCGCGACGCCGCCGCGCTGGCCGCAGCGTGGGCCGACCCGGCGGTGGCCGCCGGCAGTCGGGTGCCGGACGACCCCTCGCCTGCCGCGGCCCGGCGGTGGATCGCCGGCGAGGCGGAGCGAAGGGCGCGCGGGCTCGCTCTCGACCTCGTGGTGGGTCAGGTCGGGGCCGACGACGTGTGGGGTGAGGTCGGCCTGCGCGGGCTCGACCCGGTGATTCGCCGCGCTGAGGTGGGGTGGTGGCTCGCCCCGGAGGTCCGTGGCTGCGGTGTGGCCGCCACGGCTGTCGACCTGCTGGCGAGCTGGGCGCTTGGCCCACCGCTCGGCCTGCACCAGGTGTGGGCCCGCATCGACCCCGACAATGCCGCCTCGGTCCGGGTCGCGAGCGACGCCGGCTTCCGGCTGTTGGGGACCGCCGGCGGTACCACCGTGTGGAGCCGAGCCCGCGCCCAGCGGAGCGGCCCGGCGAGGAAATAGCCGACCTCGGGAGAGGTCGAGGACATGGCCGACCGAGAGGGTCGGTCATTGCCTCCACCTCGGCGGCGAGGCAATAGCACACCTTCGCTTGGTCGCGCTGCTAGGGTGGCCGGCTGACCGTGAAGCGGGTCCCGCGAGGCCCGCACGGACAGACCAGGGGAGGTCCCCGATTGGCCGAGCGCGAGCGACGCATCACGCCCCCGTTTGGGGGCGTTTTCCACGCTCGGACGCAGGTACTGGACGCCGACGATGTGCGGCGGGCCATCTGGCGGATGGCGCACGAGATCATCGAGCGCAACCACGGCCTCGGCGGGGTGGTGCTCATCGGGCTGCAGACCGGCGGCGTGGCCTTCGGCGAGGC
>DASQUY010000067.1:0-6075 GCA_035641055.1 Acidimicrobiales bacterium
AACTCCCAGCCGAACGGGTCGGGCAGCTCGGTGTCGAAGGCGGTCTCGCCGAACGCCCGGGGCAGGAACAGCGAGGCCCCGGTCAGGATCTGCGCGATGCCGATGGTGGCGATGGTCAGCACCAGGCGGGGGGCGGTGAAGAACCGGCGGATGATCAGCCCCTCGACCAGGACCCCCAGCACCAGCGCCGCCGCCACGCCGCAGACCAGCGCCAGCCAGTAGTTCCACTGCCAGGCCACCACCAGCATCACCGCCAGGACCGCTGGCACGGCACCGAGGTCCCCCTGGGCGAAGTTGACGATCCGGTTGGCCCGGTAGATGAGCGCGATGCCCAGCGCAACCAGGGCGATGCGCGACCCGAACAGCGCCCCGTTGACCACCACGCCCAGCGGGGCGGGGAACACGACCCGCTGCAGCACCACCAGGGCCACGAGCGGTGCGAGCCACGCGAGCCGGTGCGCCCACTCGGCGAACTCGGGCCTGGCGGTGGTGGATCGCTTCGGGGTCTCGACGGCGGCGGACGTCATGGTGCGGCCCTCAGGTGTCCGGCGGCTCGCCGGCCCCGGTCCAGGCGTCGAGCACCGCCCGCACCAGCCGGCGCAGCTGCTCCTCGGCCTCGTCGGCCGACAGTCCGTCGTGGCGGCGCATCACGTCCCACGTGGTGGGGCCCGTGACGAGCGACAGCGCCTGGCGCAGGCGGATGCCGTCGGGCTCGGGGAGGGACTGGATCTCCGTGGCGAACACCTGGTCGATCTCGGCGCGATTAGCGGCCCGCCCGGCGTCCATGGCGCGCTGCAGGGCCGGCGAGAACGGCTCCTGCAGCAGGGCGGCCCGGCGGATGCCGGGTCCGGCCTCGTAGATCCGCCGGCGATGAGCCAACAGGCGGTCGATCCGCGCTTCGAGCGGGCCGTCGTGCAGGAGCGACAGGGCCAGGGACTGGAGGTGTTCGGTGTGACGGATCGCGGCCGCGACCAACAGGGACTCGACGTCGTCGAAGTGCACGTAGATCGAGCGCAGCGACACGCCGGCCTCGTCGGCGATCTCGCGGGCGGTCGGGCGCAGGTTGCCCTTCTCGTTGAGGGACAGCAGGGCGTCGACCACCGCCAGCCGGGTCCGCGCCGACCGGTTGGTGCGCCCGTCGCCGTCCGCCGGCCGAGCAGGCTCAGCCGGTGTGACCGATGTCTCAGCCATCCGGCTGGACGGTAGGGCTATTGCACGCCCTGTGCAAGGCGCGTCATGAAGGTGTCACGTCGCCGGCCACCAGCTCCTGCCTGCGCAGGCAGTTTGTGGTGACGCGACCGGCTGGAGGTCGGTCGATCGCGTCACCAAAACCCGCGGCTGTGGCGGAGGAGGCGGCGGCGCTCCCCCGGTCAGCGTGTGCTGTCTCCGCCGCCGAGCCTCCTCCCGTCTCCCGCCATACCCGGTCGGACGGCCGGCAACCCTCGCGTTTCATGACATTCGCTTTGCGGTGGCCCCTACGCTCAGAGGCATGACCGACAACAGCGCCCTCGTCGCCGAGCGGGTCGACAAGCTCCTCGCCGACCTCGACCCGGCGTCGACAGATCCCGCGGAGTTCCGCGGACGCCAGTACGACCTGGGGCTCGCCTGGGTGCACCTCTCCGAGGGGTTGGGCGGGCTGGGCGTCGAGCCAGCGCTCCAGCGCCAGGTCGACGAGCGGATCTACGCGGCCGGCGCCACGCCGGCGGGCACCCGCGAGTTCTTCGGGTGGACCCTGGCGGGCCCGACCCTGGCCGCCTGCGCCGACGAGGCGCTGTGCCGGCGGCTGCTGCGGCCGATGTTCACGGGAGAGCACGCCTGGTGCCAGCTGTTCTCCGAGCCCGGCGCCGGCTCCGACCTGGCGTCGCTCGCCACCCGGGCGGTACGGGACGGCGACGAGTGGGTGGTGACCGGGCAGAAGGTGTGGAACACGCTGGCCCACATCGCGGATCGGGGCCTGCTCGTGACCCGCACCGACCCCGACGTGCCCAAGCACAAGGGCCTGACGTACTTCGCGCTCGACATGCACGCTCCGGGTGTCGAGGTGCGCCCGCTGCGGCAGATCACCGGTGAGGCCGAGTTCAACGAGGTCTACATGACCGACGTCCGCGTCCCCGACGCCGACCGCATCGGCGATGTCGGCGACGGCTGGCGCGTGGCGATGACCACGCTGATGAACGAGCGCTCCGTTATCGGTGGCGGGGGCGGCGGCCCCGCCCGGGGCTCGGGTGCGATTGCCGAGGCCCTGCGCATCTGGCGGGACGAGGTCGTGGACAAGCGCCCGGCCGATCGGGACCGGCTCGTACGCCTGTGGATCGACGCCGAGGTACTGAGGCTGACGAACATCCGGGCCTCGCAGAACCTCCGGGCATCAAAGAGCCCGGGCCCCGAGGGGTCGATCGCCAAGCTGGCGTTCACCGAGATCAACAAGGACATCTACGAGCTGTGCGTCGACCTGCTGGGGGCCGCCGCTCTCGAGGGCTACGACTACACGATGCGGCGTGCCGAGGCCCTGGGGCTGGTGGGCCCGCTGGGGGCGGGCCGCAAGATGTTCCTGCGGTCCCGGGCCAACTCGATCGAGGGCGGCACGTCCGAGATCCAACGCAACATCCTGGGCGAACGGGTGCTCGGCCTGCCCGGCGAGCCCCGCACCGACAAGGACCTGCCCTGGTCGCAGGTCCCCCGCAGCTGACCGGTCCCACGGCCCCAGGGGATTCTGCCCGCGCTCACCCGCACATTCGCCGGTCAGCGCGGGCAGAACGAGACGGGAGCCCCCACCGATGCCCACCGTCATCGACCTGAGCCACTTCATCTCGGACGGCACCGTCACCTATCCGGGGCTGCCCGGCCCGAAGATCTCCGACCATCTCAGCCGGGAGGCGTCGCGGGAGCACTACGCGCCCGGCACCGAGTTCCACATCGGGCGGATCGAGATGGTGGGGAACACCGGCACCTACCTCGACACCCCGTTCCACCGCTATTCCGACGGCTACGACCTGGCAGAGCTCTCCCTCGAGCGCGTGGCCGCCGTGCCCGGCGTGGTGGTTGACGCGCGTGGTGGGACCGAGATCGGCCCCGCCGTGCTCGACGGGCGCCCGCGCGCAGCTCTCGCTGGACGCGCCGTGCTGTTCCGGACGGGCTGGGACCGCCACTGGGGCACCGAGCGGTACGGCGATCCCGAGCACCCCCACCTGGCGGAGGCCACCGCCGAGCGCCTGGTCGACGCCGGCGCCGCGCTCGTGGGCATCGACTCGGTCAACATCGACGGGACACGCTCGGGTGAGCGGCCCATCCACAGCGTGCTGCTCGCGGCCGGCATCCCCATCGTCGAGCACCTCCGCGGCCTCGACCAACTCGGCGACCTCCCCTTCCGCTTCTTCGCCGTGCCCCCGGCCCTCCTGGGCATGGGCTCCTTCCCGGTCCGGGCGTTGGCCGTCCTCGCTTGAGTGACCGCTCCCCGGGCGAGCGCGGTCGCCGTGGCGTTCGCCGCCAACGGCCTGGGCGGGCCCAGCTTCCTGGCGCGGCTGCCCGAGCGGCAGGCGGCGCTCGACCTCTCGGACGCCACCCTCGGTCTCACGCTCGTCGGTCTGGCGGCGGGTGCGCTGGTCGTGAGCCCCGTGGCCGGGCGGTGGGTGAGCCGGCTCGGGAGCCGCCGCGTGCTGCTCGCCGCCGGCGTCGGGCTGGGTGCCAGCCTCTGGACCGCCGGGGCGGCCGGCAACGCCGCGGCGCTGTTCGGGGCCCTCGTCGTCGTGGGTGCGGCGGACGCCGTCATGGACATCTCGATGAACGCCAACGGCGCTGCCTACGAGGAGCGGTCGGGCCGGTCGGTGATGCACCGCCTCCACGGCGCCTGGAGCCTCGGGGCGCTCGCCGCCGCCGCTCTGGCCGCCACCAGCGCCGCCGCCGGCCTGTCGGTGGCCCAGCACCTGGCGCTGGTGGGCGCCGTGATCGCCAGCGGGGTGGTCGTCACGCGCCGGGGTCTGCTCGCCGACGACGCTCGTCGCCTGGCGGCCGGGCGCCCCGCCACGCCCGGCGGCTGGGCGCGGGTCCGGGTCGCCGTGGCCGGGCCCATCGCCGTCCTGGCGGCAGCCACGGTGGCGGGGGCGCTCATCGAGGGCGGGGCCACCGACTGGTCCGCGGTGCAGCTCGAGCGCCTAGGCCTGGCGACCAGCCTCTCGGCACTCGGATGGGGTGCGTTCATGGCCGGCATGGTCGGCGGGAGGCTGGCCGGCGACCGGCTCACCGACCGGTTCGGCGGCGCCGCCATCCTGCGGGGCGGCATGGCTCTGGTTGTGGTCGGCCTGACGCTGGGCGTCGTCGTCGCCCATCCCGCCGCCTTCGCGTCGGGGTTGGTACTCGCCGGTGCCGGCGCCGCCGGGTTCTTCCCCCTGGCGTTCTCGGCCGCCGCCCGGACGCCGGGTGTGGCGCCCGGGCCGGGGGCGGCGACGGTGTCGCTCGCCGCCCGCATCGGGTTCCTGGCCGAGCCGATGATCATGGGGGCCGTCGCCAGCCTCGTGGGGCTCCGCTGGGCCTTCGGGCTGGTGGCGGCCGTGGCGTGCACGATGGCGGTCGCCGCCACGCGGATCGTCCCGCCGGCGTGTCGCCCGGCCCCCGTGCCGCTGGCCGACGTCCGGGAGCCATGAACGGGGGCGTCACCACGTGTCGACGAACGGGCGCTTCTTGCCGGCCCTCGGCGACGCGGGCGGGGCGGCGGCGAGGGTCGCGGCGATCCAGCGGCGGCTGTCGGCCGGGTCGATCACGTCGTCGATCTCGAAGTGCGACGCGGCGTTGAGCGCCTTGCCGTGCTCGTATGCCTGGGCGACCATCCGCTCGAAGGCTGCCTGGCGTTCGGCGGGGTCGTCGATCGCCTCGAGCTCGTTGCGGTAGCCGAGTCGCACTGCACCCTCCAGGCCCATGCCGCCCACCTCGCCCATGGGCCAGGCCACGCAGAACAGCGGCGCCTTGAAGCTGCCGCCCGCCATCGCCTGAGCGCCGAGGCCGTAGGCCTTGCGGAGGACGATCGTGCCGAACGGAACGTCCAGGTTGGCGCCGACCACGAACAGGCGGCAGGCGTGGCGCACCAGCGCCGTGGTCTCCGCGTCGGGTCCCACCATGATCCCCGGCGTGTCGCACAGGAACAGCACCGGCAGGTCGAAGGCGTCGCAGAGCTGCAGGAACCGGGCGGCCTTGTCGGCGCCGTCGCTGTCGATGGCGCCGGCCTGGTGGGCGGGGTTGTTCGCGACGATCCCAATCGGGCGGCCCTCGACCCGGGCGAGCGCCGTGATCATCCCCGCGCCGAACCCCCGCCGCAGCTCCAGCACTGAGCCAGTGTCGCCCAGCGTGTCTATCGCGGCCCGCACGTTGTAGACCTGCCGCCGGTTCTCGGGGACGACGTCGCGCAGCCGCCCCTGGTCGGCACAGGACCAGTCCTCGACGGGGCCAGTGAAGTACGACAGGCAGCGACGGGCGGCGGCCACCGCCTCGGCCTCGTCGGCGACCGGGATGTCGACCACGCCGCCGGCGACCTGCACGTCGAGCGGGCCGATCTCCTCGGGGGCGAACGTGCCGAGCCCGCCGCCCTCGATCATCGCCGGCCCGCCCATCCCGAGGTTGGAGCCCTCGGTGGCGATGATCACGTCGGCGCTGCCGGCGATGGCGGCGTTGCCGGCGAAGCAGCGCCCTGACACGACCGCCACGCGGGGCACCAGCCCGCTGAGCCGCCCCCAGAGCTGGAAGGCCGGGACGTCGAGGCCCGACACCCCGGGAGAGTCGGTGTCGCCCGGCCGCCCGCCCCCGCCCTCGGCGAAGAACACGACCGGCAGGCGCTGCCGCTCGATGACGTCGAACAGCCGGTCCTTCTTGCGGTGGTTCTGGAAGCCCTGGGTGCCGGCGAGGACGGTGTAGTCGTAGGAGAGGACCGCCGTCGGCTGGCCGTCCACGGTCCCGACGCCCGCCACCAGCCCGTCGGCGGGGGTGCGGGCAACGAGGTCGTCGACGGGCCGCCGGCGGCGCTGGGCGGCGATGGCCAGGGGGCCGTACTCGACGAGGCTGCCGGCGTCGAGCAGGTCGTCGACGTTC
>DASQUY010000068.1:0-2935 GCA_035641055.1 Acidimicrobiales bacterium
GACCCCGACGCCCTCAGCCGCTACCTGCGCGAGGCCATCGACCCCTCGATCGGGCTGGACGCCCTGCCCCTGCAGAGCTACCTCCGCCTCACCCACGCCGCCGCCCCGGTGACCGACCAGCACGAGCTCTACATCGTGCTCCAGGTCAACGCGGGCAAGGCCGGCCGGGCGATCAAGCAGGCCGGCGGCAAGGACACCGGCGCCTGCATGGTCCTGGCCCGCGAGCTCGAGACCATGGCCCGGCGCCTCGAGGCGGCCGAGGTCGAGGTCCTGCACGCCCTCGGGCCGCGTCGCCTGGCCGCCACCATCCGCCTCGCCTACGACCCCCACGCCCGGGCCAACCTGGCCCGCCTGGACAGCGTCGACCCCGAGCAGCGCAAGGCCGGCGTGTCGCCCCGCAACGCCTGGCCGATGCGGGCCGAGGAGCGCTGGGGCCACTACCGCACCAACGACGTCGTCCACGCCACCTACTGGATCGCCGAGTGGCCCCGGATCGACGTCGGCCCCGACTTCCTCGCCCCCCTGCTCGTCCAGACCCGCTCCATGCGCACCGTGGCCGTCACCATGGAACCCGTCCCGCCGCTCAAGGCGATGCGCGCCGTCGGCTTCGCCAAGACCGCCGACGTCGCCGACGAGGAGCTGCGCCAGAAGCTCGGCTTCCTGGGCACGGCCAAGCGCCGCAACCAGGCCGACGCCGTCGCCCGCCGCGAGCAGGAGCTCGCCGACGGCCACGCCGACGTCCGCTTCTCCGGCTACGTCACCGTCACCGCCGACAACCCCGAAGCCCTCGCCGAAGCCTGCAGCGAGGTGGAACACGCCGCCGGCCAGTCCCGCCTCGAATTGCAGCGTTGCGACGGTGAGCAAGAATTGACGTTTTCTTATACATTGCCCATGGGCCGGGGGCTGCGGTGAGGATCAAGCCGAGGCGTCCGGCGCACCGGGTCACCACGGCCCACCTCCAGGCCGCCTACCCGTTCATCTCCGAGGGCGGATTGGGCAGCGACGGCGTCTACATTGGCCGGGACGTTTTTGGCGGAAGTTTCTGCTACGATTGCTGGTCTCTTTACGGTAGGGAAATTACCGGGCCGAACATGCTCGTGATCGGTCAGATCGGCTACGCCAAGTCGTCGCTGGTCAAGTGCCTCGATGAGGACACGGAGATCGTCGACCCCAGAACCGGGGTGCTGCGGACCATCGCCGAGGTGTTCAAGGACCCGCTGGTGGACCGGGTGCTCACCCTGCGGGACCAGCGCCACGTCGAAGCCGCGCCGATCACCGCCAAGGTCGACGTGGGCCTCTCGCCGTGCCTCCGCATCAGGTTCGCGTCCGGCCGCTCGGTCACGACAACGCCCGAGCACCCGTACCTGATGCCGGACGGATGGCGGCGCGCCGATTCCCTGAAGGTGGGGGAGACGGCCGCCCTCCCGGCCAGGGTCCCGCTCCCGGAGGAGCCGGTCCGCCTCCAGGACGAGGAGGTCGACGTCCTCGCCGTCATGCTGGCCGAGGGCTGCTACGTCCCCACCCAGACCGGCGGCGTCCGGTTCTCGTCCGACGAACCCGAGATCATCGACCGCATGCGGGCCGCCGGCCGCCGGCTCGGGTTCCAGCTGCGACACGTCGGGCGCTACGACTACGCCCTCACCGGGCACGTGACCTTCGACACCCCGCCGGACGGGCGCTGCGCCTGCGGCTGCGGCACGCCGACCCTGACCGCGACCCAGACCCGCGGCGGCAACGTCAAGGGCCAGCCCAGCCGCTATGCCCCTGGCCACTCGAGCCGCCGGGGCGCGGTCGCGACCCTGCTGCGCCGCAACGGGGTCCCGAGGGCGCTGGCCAAGCACAAGGTCATCCCCGACTCGGTGTTCCGGCTCCCGGCCGACCAGCTGGCCCGCTTCCTCGGCGTCTTCTGGATGTGTGACGGCACCGTCTCCGAGACCGGCGTCGAGATCACCCTCGCGTCCGAGCGCCTGGTGCGCCAGCTCCAGCACCTGCTGCTGCGCTTCGGCATCCAGAGCCGGGTCCGCTTCCACGCCACCGCCATCGGCGACCGGCCCTTCGCCGCCTGGAGCTTGCGCGTCTACTCCCACTGCGATCAGACGTTCCTCGACACGATCCCGCTCTGGGGGATCAAGCGCGCCAAGCTCGCGGCCTTGTGCGCCACCCGCACCGGGCCGGTACGGGCGAACTGCGGCGCCCCCTCGGCGTCCGACGAGCTCCGCGCCGAGTTGGCGGCGTACACCCGAGCGCCGGATGGCCGGGTCGACACCGCGCCGTTCCGGCAGGTCGAGCGGCTGCTCGGCGCCAGCTACCGGTTCCAGTTCAGCCATCTGTTCAACTTGAGCACCAGCCGCATCAACCGGCCCGCATTCCGGGCGTTCTGCCAGGTGTACGGGATCTACGACCGATACGACTGGCTGCTCGACTCCGACATCTTCTGGGACCGCATCGTGGCCATCGAGGACGCTGGCGATCGCCACGTCTACGACCTCACCGTCGAGCCCACTGCCTGTTTCGTCGCAAATGACGTCATCACGCACAACACCTTCCTCTGGCGGCAGATGCTCTTCGGCCGGACTGCCTGGATCATCGACCCCAAGGGTGAGTACGAAGCCTTGGCGGCGATGTGCGGGGTGGAGCCGATCCGGTTCGCCAGTGGGGGGACCCTGCGGCTGAACCCGCTCGACCCCATGATCGGCGGCGACGCCCAACTCGCCCTGCTCCGCTCCATCTCGGGGGTGATGCTGGGGCGGAACCTCAGGCCAGAGGAGGATGCGTGCCTGGAGCGGGCCCATGACGAGGCGGTCATCGAGGCGGCCAGGCACAACAGCCAGCCGATCATCCCCCAGGTGGTGAACCGGCTGCTGGAGCCGTCGGACGCGACCGCGCACGAGCTGCGGACCTCGACGGCGCGGCTGGCCGAGGACGGGCGGCAGCT
>DASQUY010000069.1:0-3197 GCA_035641055.1 Acidimicrobiales bacterium
AGCGTCGGCCAGGACCTGGCCGGCGACTACCTGTGGGAGGAGGTCCTCGACCCCCTGGGCCCCGAGCGCCGCCGCGTGCTGGCGGTGGTGTCCGACCTCGGCGGCGCCGATGATCGCTTGGCCGGTGCGGCGCTGGGGGCGCCGGTCGACCTGGCGCGCCTGCTCGACGGCGTGCCGCTCGTCGCCCACGACGCCGGCGGGTGGCGCCTGCCCCACTCGCTCTGGCACGGCGTACCGGCGCTGACCTTGCCTCACGACGAGCGGGTGACCGCGCGGCGCCGGGCGGTGGACCACCTGGTCGCCGAGCACCGCTACGAGGAGGCCATGACGCTGGCCCGCGAGGGCGGGCTGGTGGACCTCGTGCCCGGGATCCTGCGGGCCGCGTGCGTCGGTGCCGACCGGCCCCCGGCCCGCCAGCTCGAACGCTGGCTCGCCGATCTTCCCGAGGCCGCGCGGGACACAGCCGGCGCCGCCCTCGCGGCCGGCGTCCAGGCGGCCCTGCTCGCGCCGGCCGAGGCGACCGAACCCCTCCAAACGGCCATCCGCCGGTGCCGCGAGGCGGGCGATCCCGAGGGTGAGCTGGGGGCCGTCGGACTGCTCTGCGAGGTGGCGTGGTGGGGGGGAGACCTCGATCTGCTTGCCGGCCTGCTCCCCCGGGTGGTCGAGCTCGGGACGGAGGGTCATCCCCTCGGGCAGGGCCTGACCGCTCTGGGCCAAGCCGTCCTCTCCGACATCGTGGGCAGCGACGACGACGTGCTCGCCCACCTCGACGCCATCCAGCCGGGGATGCTCGACGACGCGTGGACAGCGATGGCCGGGTGGCTGCGCGCCACCGCGCTGGCCGGCGCCGGTCGAGCGGAGGAGTCGATCGCCGTCATCGAGGCGATTCCCCAGGTCCCGGACCCCGCGCTCC
The DNA here is from genome assembly GCA_035641055.1 of Acidimicrobiales bacterium. Lineage (GTDB taxonomy): Bacteria > Actinomycetota > Acidimicrobiia > Acidimicrobiales > VFJN01 > DASQUK01. Next base: position 914 of record DASQUY010000069.1, read on the forward strand.
AGCTCGTGATCGAAGGCGCCCACCTCCAGGCCCGCTGGGCGCTCGGCCAGGTCGACGAGGTGGTTGCCGCCGTGCCGTCGTTCATCGAACGCATGGAGGCCGCGGGCGTGTTGCAGCACATCGTGGTGAGCCTTGCGGAGGCCGCGTTCCTGCTCGCCTGGGTCGGCGACGTCGAAGGCGCGCAGCGCCTGGTGGCACGGGTCCGGCGCACCCAGGTGGATGCTGATCTCGGCCAGGCGGCTCGTCTCGCCCTCGCGGAGGCGGGGATGCTCGTCGCGGCCAGCGACGAACGCGCCGCGGTCGAGCTGCTCGAGCGGGCCATCGCCGACCATGGCCTCGACCGCGGGATCGACCGGCGCGTGTGGCGCCGCGGCTTGGCGCTGACCTATGTGCTCCTCCCCGCGGCTCGCGGCCACTGGGATGCCGCCGAACTTCGAGGTGACGTCGCCGAGGCACGCACGCTCGCCCGGGCGGTGGTCGCGCTGCGCGGCCGCCGGGGTGCTGCGCGTGCCGACGCGCCGGACGCCGACCAGGTTCGAGGCCGGCTGCGCGACGTCGACCTGAGCGACGCATCCCGCGTGCTCGCCGGGCTGCCCCACCGGTTCGCCGTCGAGCTGGCGATCGGCCTGGAGGCGGCCGGCCGGCCCGAGAGCGCGACGCTGCTCGAGGCCCTCGGCCCGCGGGGGCGCGACGCCGTGCGCGCCGAGGCCGCGACCCGAACGCAGCGAGCCCGGCCCGCCAAGTCGCTGCTCTCGGCCGTGCCGGCCCCGCCGTCGGACCTCACCGAGATCGCCGTGCTCGGTCCGCTCGCGCTCACCCGCAACGGCGAACCCGTCATCGATGCCAACCTGAGACGCGAACGGGTGCGGGCGTTGCTCGCGTTTCTCGTGGGCCACCGCACGACCACGCGGGCGGCCATCATGGCCGCCCTCTGGCCCGACCTGGACGATCGCGCTGCCGCCAACAACCTGCGGGTCACCATGACGTACCTGCTCAGCGTGCTCGAGCCCGGGCGATCGGCACGCGAGTCCCCCTACCTCGTCCGGGTCCAGGGCCAAACCGTCACGCTCACCACGGGCGACTGGCTACGGATCGACGCCGACCGGTTCGACGACCACGTGGCGGCCGCGGCGCGGGCCGAGGCCGACGGCACGCCGTCCCTGGCGCTCGAGCACAACCTGGCCGCCGTCGCGCTCTACCGGGGCGAGGCGTACGAGGGCATTGCCGATGCCGACTGGATCGGGCTCGAGCGTGAGCACTTCCGGGGCCGGTTCGTCGCCGCTGCGACCCGGGCCGGCGAGCTGTTGGTGGCCCAGGGCGAGGTCGGCGAAGCGGAACGCGTGGCACGGCGTGCGGTCGAGGTTGACCCGTGGGCCGAGGCCGCCTACTCCGTGCTGGTCTCGGCGGCGCTGGCCCGAGGCGACCGCTCGGCCGCCCGCCGCACCCTCGATCGGGGGCTGGCCGCACTGGCCGACCTCGGGGTCGAGCCGTCCGAGGAGACGCGCCGCCTGCGCCGCCGGGTCCGGAGCGGAGGGGGCGAAACGGCCTGACGCCATCTGGCCCGGCGCGGGGTTTCATCCTCTCGGGGCGATGCCCGCGACATGAACGCGGTGGTCCGATGCGAAGCAACCACCGGCGAAGGGACGGCCATGTCCGATCTGAGCATCACCGTCGCCGCCTACGACGATCTGGCTCGCGCGCAGATCGATTGGGACCTGCTGGAGGTGGCGGGCGACGCGGACTCCATCTGCATCGCCGACGCCGCCATGCTGGTACGAGATCGCGGTGGGCGGGCCCAGAGCATCCACCGTGAGCTTCACCACACGTGGGGCGAGGACGCGGTGGTCGAAGCGGCGTGGCGTGTGCTCTTCCCGCCGTCGGTCCTGGGCGGCGCCGTGGCCGCGGGTCTGGGCGGCGGCATGCCCCATCTCGACGGCAACCTGGTCCGCGGGGACCTCGAGGGCCTGGGCGACACCGCGGGCGCCAGCGAGGTCGCCATCGTCGTGGTCACCGATCCGGCGTCGGTGACGGCGCTGCCCGGACTGCTGTTCAACGCGATCAGGCTGGACACCGAGGCGGGCGGCGACGCCGATCGTGTGCGCACACTCGACGCGCCGGGGGCGCCACGAGCGGGAAGGACACGAACGTGAGCGAGACCATGCCGATCTACCCGCTGGCGTTCCCGGCGGAAGGTCCGAGGTCGCCCATACACGCGGAGCCAGCCATGCCGACGACTCGCACTGCAGGTTCGGGGATAACGGTGTCCTCGGGCCCCCTCGAGGCA
>DASQUY010000070.1:0-2112 GCA_035641055.1 Acidimicrobiales bacterium
TTCGACCCGGCGAGCGAGCGCTTTGCCAGCTTCCCCCTGGCCACCGCCGACAGCAGGGTCCGCCAGCTGCTGGGTCGGCCCGGCGAGCTGTGGGGAGCGGCGTCGGCGGTCGACAAGCTGGTGGTCGCCCGCAGCTTCCCCTGAACAGCGGTCGGGGCGCTAACCAACGGCTGGCATGCGCAGCGCCTCGATCGTCGCCGTGGGCACGATCCCGTCGACGACGAACCTGGTCATGTCGTGTTCACTCTCCGTCCGAGAGCCAGGCTGCGCCGGCGTCAGGGTCGTGGCAGGTTGCGCAGGTTGCTGCGGGCCATGTTCACGACCTCGTCGGCGTCTCCCGACAGCACCAGCCGGCTCATCGCCAACGCGAACCCCTTGACCTGCTCGCCGGTGATCTTCGGCGGCATCGACAGCGCGTTGGGGTCGGTGAGCACGTCCACGAGCACCGGCCCATCGGCCTCCAGGGCCTCGCGCAGCCCGTCGCGGACATCGCGCGGGTCCTCGATGCGGATCCCGGTCACGCCGGCGGCGCGGGCGACGGCGGCGAAGTCCGGGTTCTTGAGCGCGGTCTGGGAGGGCGGGTAGCCGGCGACCAGCATCTCCAGGGCCACCATGCCGAGCGAGCCGTTGTCGAAGATGACCACCTTCACCGACAGGTCGTACTGGAGCAGGGTCAGGAAGTCACCCATGAGCATGGCGAAGCCGCCGTCGCCGCACATGGCGATCACCTGGCGTCCCCGGTCGGGCAGCTGCGCGCCGATCGCCTGTGGCAGCGCGTTGGCCATCGACCCGTGCACGAAGGAGCCCAGGATGCGCCGCCGGGCGGTGGCGTGGATCAGGCGCGCGGCCCACACGGTGCACATGCCCGTGTCCACCGTGAACACGGCGTCGTCGGCGGCCAACTCGTCAAGGGTGGCGGCGACGTGCTCGGGGTGGATCGGTCGGCGTCCCCGCACCTCACCGGCGTACGCCCGCATCCGCGCCACCAGCTCGTGGTGGCGGCGCAGCGTCTTGTCCAGGAAGGCGCGGTCGGGCTTCTCGGCGACCCGGGGAAGCAGCGCCCGCAGCGTCTCCTTGACGTCGCCCCAGACTCCCAGGTCGAGCCGAGACCGGCTCCCGAGCCGCTCGCGGCGGATGTCGACCTGCACGATCCTGGGCCGGGTCGGCATGAACTGGACGTACGGAAAATCGGTGCCGAGCAGCACCAGCAGGTCGCATTCGTGCATGGCCTCGTAGCAGGCCCCGTAGCCGAGCAGTCCGGACATGCCGACGTCGTAGGGGTTGTCGTACTGGATCCACTCCTTGCCCCGCAGCGCGTGCCCCACCGGGGCCTTGAGCCGCTCGGCCAGCGCCAGGACCTCCTGGTGGGCGCCGGCGACACCACGGCCGCAGAACAACGTGACCCGCCGGGCCTCGTCGACCAGGCCGACGAACTCATCGAGCACCGCGTCGGATGGTCGCGCGCTGGGTCGCTGGTCCAGCCGATAGGTGTGCTCCAGGTGGGCGCCGCTGGCCTCGTCGTCGGCCACGTCCCCAGGGAGGGCGACGACCCCCACCCCGCCGCGGCCGAGCGCCTGCTGGACCGCGATCTGGGTGACCCGCGGCAGCTGCTCGGGGCGGGTGACCAGCTCGCAGTAGTGGCTGCATTCCTGGAACGACAGGGTGGGATGGGTCTCCTGGAAGTAGCCGGTTCCGATCTCGGTGCTCGGGATCTGGGCGGCCAGCGCCAGCACCGGCGCCATGCTGCGATGGGCGTCGTACAGGCCGTTGATCAGGTGTAGGTTGCCGGGGCCGCAGCTGCCCGCACAGGCCACCAGCCGGTCGGTCAGCTGTGCCTCGGCCCCGGCCGCGAACGCGCCGGCCTCCTCGTGGCGGACATGGACCCAGTCGATGCCGTCGTGGCGGCGGATAGCGTCCACCACCGGGTTGAGGCTGTCGCCCACCACCCCATACATGCGCCGCACCCCGGCGGCGAGCAGGATCTCGACGAACTGGTCGGCGACGGTCCGCTTTGCCATGGCGACCTCCCCCCTCCGACACCCGCTCAGAGCTGGCGGGTCTCTCGAGCCACCACGACCGTGCAGCGGGCGTGACGGACGCACTGCTCGGTCA
>DASQUY010000071.1:0-2611 GCA_035641055.1 Acidimicrobiales bacterium
GATCGTGGCCCTCCTCGGGACCAACGGCGCCGGCAAGTCCACGCTGCTGCGGGCGGTCTCCGGCCTGGTGACCCCGGAGCGGGGGGTGGTGGTGTTCGACGGGCGCGACATCACGTCCGCCGACGCCGCCCAGGGCGCACGCCTCGGCATCACCCAGGTGCCGGGCGACCGCGGCATCTTCCCCACGCTCAGCGTGGCCGAGCACCTCCGCATGGCGGCGTGGACCGAGCGCGACGACCCCGCGTACGTGGCCGAGGCCACCGACACCGTGCTCGGCTACTTCCCGGTGCTGCGCGAGCGCTGGGACCTGCGGGCCGGGAGCCTCTCGGGCGGCGAGCAGCAGATGCTCAGCCTGGGGCAGGCATTCATCGCCCGGCCCCGGCTGCTCATGATCGACGAGCTCACCCTGGGCCTGGCGCCGACCGTGATCGACCAGCTGCTGCGGATCGTCCCCGCCATCCACGCGAACGGCACGGCCATCGTGCTGGTCGAGCAGTCGGTCCACACGGCACTGCGCCTGGCCGACCGGGCGGTGTTCATGGAGAAGGGCGAGATCCGGTTCAACGGGCCCACGTCCGAGCTGATCGAGCGCCACGACCTGCTGCGCTCTCTGTTCCTCGAGGGTGCGGCGAAGGCGGGCGTCTCGGGCGACGGAGCGGGCCGCGGTGCGACCGACGGCGAGGGAGGCGGTCAGGCGGCGGCCCGCGGCCTCCCGGTGGGCGGCGACGGCGACGGCGAGCGGGCGCCGGTGGCGCTGGAGACCGTGGAGCTCACCAAGCGCTACGGCGGCATCACCGCGGTGTCCGAGGTCAGCCTGCGGCTCCACGAGGGCGAGATTCTCGGGCTCATCGGCCCCAACGGCGCCGGGAAGACCACCGTCTTCGACCTGATCTCCGGCTTCCAGCGGCTCGACGGCGGCCGCGTGCTGCTCGGTGGCCGGGACGTCACCCACCGGCCCGCCCACGTCCGGGCCCGAGCCGGCCTGGGACGCTCGTTCCAGAACCTGCGGCTCTGGCCGTCGCTGACGGTCCGCGAGGCCGTGGCGACGGCCTGCGAGCGCGAGGTCGAGGTCGGCGCGGCCCTGCCGGCGTTCCTGCACCTGCCGATGGTCGCCGACTCGGAGGCCCGGGTGCGGGCGAGGGCCGAGGAGCTGCTCGAGCTGCTTCGCCTTCAGCGGTACGGCGACAAGTTCGTGTCGGAGCTGTCCACCGGTATGCGCCGCATGGTCGACCTCGCCGTCCAGGTGGCCGCCGGCCCGACCGTCCTGCTGCTCGACGAGCCGTCAGCGGGCATCGCCCAGCGGGAGACCGAGGCGCTCGGCCCCGTGCTCCGGGACGTGCAGGGGCACCTCGACTGCAGCATCCTCATCATCGAGCACGACATGCCGCTCATCACCGGGCTCGCCGACCGGCTCGTGGCGCTCGACACCGGGCGCGTGATCGCCGCGGGACCGCCAGAGCAGGTCCTCCAGGATCCGCGGGTCGTGGAGTCCTACCTGGGCCGGGGCTGGGAGACCGATCCGACGTTCCACGCCCCCGACGGGCGAGGGCGGTAGGGGGCGCCTCAGTCCCCCCAGAAGCTCGCTAGGCCGTCGGCCACGGCCCGGCCCTGGCGCTCACCGGCCTCGATGGCGGAGGGGACGTTGGCGGGGTCCATCAGGTTGACGCCCATGGCCGACGCGGCGTCGGCGTCCGGGACCACGAGCTCGACCTCGCCCCCGGCGTCGCGCAGCGTTGTGGCCTCCCGCTCGAACCCGGCGACGAGGACGGAGAGCGGTCCCACTGCCTCGGCGGGGTTCATCAGCGACAGGACCAGCACGCGATCGTGGCCCTTGGCGAGATCCGCGTTCGTGATCGAGCGCATGCCACCGTCGACGTACCGGCGCCCGTCGATCGTGATCGGTGGGAACACCCCGGGGACGGCGCAGCTCGAGGCGACGGCCCGAACCAGCGGCGCCGCGGTCGTCCCGTCCCACACGACGAAGGCGCCGCTCTGGGCGTCCACGGCGGTGCAGACGAATCGCGGCGGCCACTCGGCGCCGTCCAGGTGGCCAAAGACCGGGAGGAACTCCTCCTCGGACATCGTCTCGGCCCCCAGAGCGAAGGCCCCGACCTTCGCCCGCTTCACGTCCTCGGGCTCGGTCGACGTGAAGAGCTCGGTGAACGCCGCCATGAGCTCCTCCATCTGCTCGCCCGAGGCGCCGACCGGGCCGGACGGCGTTCCGGCACGTCCCCGCATCCGCCCGGCGACCTCGGCCATGTCTCGGCCCCGGGCGATCTGCGCCCCGACGACCGATCCGGCCGAGGTTCCGACGATGAGGTCCGCCCCGGCGACGTCCACACCCTGCGCGGCGAGTCCGGCCACGACGCCGGACTCCCATCCGATCCCCACCGGGCCGCCACCGCTCAGCACCAACGCTCGGCTCATCGTCCCCTCCTCCGTCGGATCAGAGAACAACAACATACACGGACAAAGCTGAACACATGTTCGCATACTGTTCGTCTCTGAGCTTGGGTGAGGTGCAACACGAGCTGACCGCGCTGCGCGGGCTGGTAGAGCGGCTCGATCCCGAGTCGGTGCCCCTGCCGGAGGCGCCGCCGATGTGGCAGGC
>DASQUY010000072.1:0-5256 GCA_035641055.1 Acidimicrobiales bacterium
CGTCATCACGCTCAACCACCGGTTCGCCCCCGACCGCTCGGGGGCCGACGCCCGGGCCCATGTGGAGGACGTGCTGGCGCCGTACCTGGCGGAGGGCGATCGCGTGACCGTGGTCGACGTCGCCGACGCCGCCCCGCCGTGCCTGACCCATCCGCTGCTGGCCGCGCTGCGCGACCGCGACCGCCTGGAGGTCCGTGCCAAGCTCGGCTGGACCGACGTCAGCCGGTTCGCGGCCGCGGACATCCCGGCCGTCAACTTCGGTCCGGGTGACTCGGCCCTGGCGCACACGCCCGACGAGCGCGTCGACCGGGCATCGCTCGACGCCGTGTTCCGTGCCCTTGGCGAGCTGGTGCGCAACGGTCCGTGATGGCGCGACCGACACGCGGGATCACCGCACGGGCGAGGCGAAGAGGACCGGGTCGCTGACACCGAGGGTGTCGCCGAGCCGACCGATCATGATGAAGGTCGTGATGACGGCGCACAGCTCGAGGAGCTGGCCGTGGTCCCAGTGGGCACGCAGCCGGGTCCACAGCTCGTCGGGCACCGCGTTGGCGTCCTGGCCGACCTGGACGACGAGCTCGAGCACGGCCCGCTCGCCGTCGTCGAAGTGCTCCCCGGCCTGCCACAGCGGGCCGGCGAGATCGCCGATGCGCTCCGGGCTGTTGCCAAGCTCCAGAGCGAGGCGCTCGTGGGCGCCGTAGCTGTAGTAGGCGCCGATGCTGCGGAGCGTCTTGACGATCACGAGCTCCTTGAACGCCCAGCTCACGCGGCCGTCACGCAGCGCCTGGGCGTAGAAGGCGGTGATGGACGAGCACAGCGTCGGGTTGGTGGCCAGCACCCTGACGAGGTTGGGTACCTGCCCGAAGTGCTGCTCGGCGAGGGCGAAGGTGTGGCGGAGCTCGTCGGTGGTGGGAGCGTCGAGCGTGGCGGTGGCAGGCATGATGGTCCTCCGCGTCGGGTGCTGGCCAGCTAGGCGCTGGCGGCCTGGAAGTGCTCGAAGTGGTGTCGGGCCGCCTCGGATGTCGGGGGTTCGACGGCGAAGAGGACCGGCTTGTGCCCGATGAAGACGTCCTCCAGCTCGACGTCGAGGGCGTCGCCGAACTTCGACACCTGAAGGTACGCACCGATCGTGGCGACGATCTCCACGATCTGCCCGTCGTCGAAGTGCTCGTGCACCCGGGCCCAGACCTCACCGGGGATCTGCTCGGGGTCGACCACGACGTGGGCGCACAGATCGAGGATGGCGCGCTCGGCATCGGTGTAGTGGGGCGAGCGGCGGTACTCGACGCCGACGATGTCCGCCTGCTTCGCCTCGCTGACACCCAGCCTCCCGGAGACGACCTCGTGCTGGGTCACGCAGTAGAGGCAGTCGCCCATCTTGGTGGACTTGAGGATGAGGAGCTCCTTCGTCACCCAGTCGACCTGGCCGTCCTGGAGGATGTCGAAGAAGATCTGCCACATCTTCTCGGCGATCTCGGGGGCGTTGCCCGTGATCTTGAAGATGTTGAGGACCATCTCGAAGCGTGCCTGGGCGTCGGCGTAGACGCGCCCCGTCACCTCGTCGGCGACGTCCGGCTCGACGTAGGGAAGCTGCGCCATCTCGACCCCCTCTGCGGCGAACGCCCGCCGGGAGCGGCCGCCGACGATCATCGCGACCGGGACGGCGCTGTAATGTAGTGGCTGCACCAAAACCTTGTCAAGCACCTGCTACAAAACCACCATCGACCGATGACGACACGACAACGACAGCTCGGGGGCCGGCCCCGGTCATTCGAGACGGATCAGGCCGTCGACGCCGCGCTCGAGCTGTTCTGGCTCCAGGGCTACCGCCAGACCTCGACCCGCGACCTGGAGGCGCGGTTGGGCATCGGCCAGTCGAGCATCTACAACGCCTTCGGTTCCAAGCTCAGGTTGCTGGAGGCGGCGCTCGACCGCTACGAGCGCCAGATCAGCGACGCGCTCGTCACCCCGCTCGAGCGCTCGCTCGACGGCATCGCCGCGATCGACGACTTCTTCGCGGCGTTGGCGGCCTGGATCACCACCGACGGCCGCCGGGGCTGCATGATCCTCAACCTCATGGCCGAGTCCGCCGACGAGCCCGAGATCGGCGAACGGACCCGGACCTACCGCCGGCGCCTGCGCGAGGCGTTCCATGCGGCGCTCCAGAGGGAGCCGGGGGTCGATCCGGCGTCGGCGGAGGTCCGGGCGGAGCTGCTGATGACCGCCGTCCTCGGTCTCAACATCGCGGCGCGTGAGGGGGCCGGCCCCGACGAGCTGCGACACAGCGTCGGGGCCGTCCGCCATCTGCTGGACGATTGGACGCCCGGCCAGCGACGCCCGCCCGCCTGAGCCCGTCGGCGAGGCGGCGCCGGAGCAGGGTCGAGCGGGGCGGGCCGGCCCGATCAGAGCCGTCGCAGCACGGTGACGACCCGGCCGAACACGCGGACGTCGTCGGGCGAGAACTCCATCGGCTCGAGGCGCGGGTTGGCGGGGACCAACACCACCGAGTCGCCGCGGGTCGTGAACGTCTTGACGGTGGCCTCGTCGCCGGGGATGCCGGCCACGACGATGTCACCGTTGTCGACCTTCGACTGCGAGCGACACACGACGTAGTCGCCGTCGAGGATCCCGGCGTTGATCATGGAGTCGCCCCGGACACGCACCATGAACAGCTCGCCTTCGCCGGTGAGATCGGCCGGCAGGGGAAGGACCTCCTCGACGTTCTCCTGGGCCAGGACGTCGGTGCCCGCGGCGGCGTCGCCCACGAGGGGGACGTGGCGCACGGGGCGACGTTCCACGGCGGCATCCGAGCTCGGATCCCAGCGGACCTCGATGGCGCGGGGCTTGGTCGGGTCACGCCGGATGTAGCCGCGGCGCTCGAGGGCGCCGAGGTGGGCATGGACGGTGGATGGCGACGTGAGGCCGATCACGTCACCGATCTCGCGCACTGACGGCGGGTAGCCGTGGTCGCGCACGTGCTGCTCGATGATCTCGAGGACTTCTCGTTGCCGGGCGGTCAAAGGCAGGGGGGGCATCGTGCACTCCTCTGGGGACAGGGCCCGCCGCGTGGGCGTGGCCGGCATCGGTTGTGGTTGAGGCCCGGGCTGGCCCGGGCGAGCGAACGTGTGTTCCGAACCGGGACGGTACCACCTCGACACGCAAAGAACAAACACCCGTTCGGAAAAAGTCTTGACTCGAACCCGGGTTCGTGATTGGGTCGTCTCCGAACGGGCGTTCGGCGACGGGTCTGCCGCTCGTGGCCCGGTCCACCACGAAGGCCCCGCGCCGAGCGCCCGCCGAAAATGTCACACCCCGCGAGGAGAATCCGCCCCATGGTTGCGATCAACGTTCCCCGGCTCGACGACACCGCCGATGCCACCGGCCGCGACGGCACGGCGCCCCGATGGCCCCGGTCGCCCGGCCGGGCGCCCGCGACACCGCGCGGCCGCGGGCGCCTGCCCCCCGATCGCTCGGTGCGGATTCGACGCCGGCGGCTGGTCGCCCTGCTGATCGGGGTCCTGCTGGTCGCGGCGGCACCGCTGGCGGCTACCACCGTCGCCACCGTCACCCGGGCGGTGGGGGGTGTCGAGCCGTCGTCGCCGCAGCCGGTACCAGCGCCCGCGCCGGCAGGATCGCAGGCGCCGCCCACCGCCGGAGAGACCTACGTGGTCCAGCCCGGCGACACCCTCTGGTCGATCGCCGCCGCCATCGCCCCCGATCGCGATCCGCGTCCGGTTGTCGACGCGCTCCGCCGCGTCAACGGCGGGCCGACGCTGCAGCCCGGCCAGCGTCTGCCGTTGGAGCTCGGCTGATCCGCGGCCCGTTGGGGGCCCGACCGGGTGCGGGGCACCCGGTAGCGTGCGGTGCGGTGCGGTGCTCGGCGTGTGGCCACCTCGACTCCAAGGTCGTCGACTCCCGTCAGTCCGACGACGGCGGCACGATCCGCCGTCGCCGTCAGTGCCTCGTGTGCGGTTACCGATTCACCACGTTCGAGCGCCCGGAGGCCGCGGTGCTCACCGTCCTCAAGCGTTCGGGGGATCGGGAGCCGTTCGAGCGTGACAAGGTCATCGCCGGCGTGCGGGCGGCGGTGAAGGCGCGCCCCGTCGGCGACGGTGAGGTCGAGTCCCTGGCGGTGGCGGTCGAGGACGAGCTGCGCCAGGCTGCGGGCCCGGCCGGCGGCGAGGTCACGAGCGAACGGATCGGCCGGGCCGTGCTCGAGCGCCTGCGCGAGCTGGACCCCGTGGCCGCCGTCCGGTTCGCCTCCGTCTACAAGGGCTTCGACGAGCTGTCCGACTTCGAGCGCGAGCTCACGCTCCTGACCAAGCGCACCGCACCCAAGGCACGCTGAGCCTCTATTCCGGGCCTGTCGGCGCGCGCTGACGCCCACCCGCTCGGCCTCCCCACCCGGCGCTGGGAGGTGACGTTCGGCACGCTGCGTCATAGCAGCCGTATCCGGGCCTCTCATGTGGCGAAGTGGCTCGCGCCGGTCGGGTCGCAACGTTCCGCCTCCGTTCGGCGTGCCGGCGCGGGTCCACTTCCAGCCCCGGGTGGCCGGCGGCGGGACCGGCTGGGGGGTTCCGCCGCGGGCCCTCGTCACGACCTCACGTAGCGCAGGAACAGGAAGTCGTCCTCCGCCAGGACGCGATCGAGGGCGAGGCGGCGGGGCATCGTCGGGCCGGTGCCGTGGACGATGCGGCGACCGTCTCCGCCGACGACCGCGGGCGACACGGTGAGGCACAGCTCGTCGATCAGATCGGCCGCCAGCAGCTGGGCGTTCGTGCTGGGGCCGCCCTCGGCGAGCACGACGCCCGCTGCCGCCTCGGTACGCAGCCAGGCGAGGGCACGCGACCACTCGAGGTCACGGTCACCGGCCTCGACGATCTCGCCGACCGTCGCCAGGCGGCGGACGGCGGCGGACGGCGCGCGCTCGAGGGACGCCGCCGTGGTGAGGAGCAGGGGCCGGCCCGGCGTCGCCTCGCGGAACAGCGGAAGGTCCGGGTCCAGGTCCAGCGACGACGTGACGACCGCCACGCGGGGCAGCCTCGCCTGGCCACGGGCGACCCGCGCGTCCTGCAGCGACCGGTCGACGCGCGGCGGGCCGTAGCGCTCGCTGCGCACCGTCTTGGCGCCGGCCAAAACGATGTCCGCCACCCCCCGGATCGCCGAGAAGACGCGCCGGTCGGCGGGTCCGCTCAGCCCGCCGGACAGCCCGGAAGCATCCGTGGCCGAGCCGTCGACGCTGGCGATCATGTTGAC
>DASQUY010000073.1:0-5430 GCA_035641055.1 Acidimicrobiales bacterium
GGGATCGAGCCGCTCCCCTGCCGCCTCGGGCGAGCGGCCGCCGGCGATGGCGTCGATGTACCGCTCGGGGGTGTGTACGTTCCAGTACCGGCGCCCATCCCGGTGGGAGTGGCCGGCGCACCCGAACGCCTGGTACTCCCCCATCGACCAGTAGAGCTGGTTGTGGCGGCACTCGTGGCCGCGCCGGGCCCAGTTGGAGATCTCGTACCAGCCGAGGCCGGCCGCCTCCAGCGCCTCGGCGGCAACCAGGTACTTCTCGGCCTGGTCGTCGTCGTCCGGATGCCGATGCGGGTCGGCGGCCAGGGCCGTGCCCGGCTCCACGGTGAGGGCGTAGGCGCTGACGTGCGGGGGATCGAGCGCCAAGGCGGCATCGAGGGTGCGGCGCCAATCGTCGACGGACTCGCCGGCGGCGCCGTAGATGAGGTCGAGGTTGAACGTGGAGATGCCGGCCCCGCGCACGGCGGCGACCGCGCGGCGCACGTTGACCGGATCGTGGCTCCGCCCAAGCGAGCGGAGCACGGCCCCGACCATCGACTGCACTCCTAGGCTGATCCGGTTGACGCCGGCGCCGATGTAGGTCTCGAGCAGCCTCGGCGTCACGGTGTCGGGGTTGCACTCGACCGTGACCTCGCGGGCGGCCGCCCGCGGGATGGCGTCCAACACCCCCGCCAGCCGCTGGGGATCAACCAGCGAGGGCGTCCCCCCGCCCACGAAGACGCTGGTGGCCGGCGGCATGCCCGCTCCGATGTGGCGCTCGATGTCCCGCCGGCAGGCGTCGAGGTAAGCGGTTTGGAGGTGATGGCGGTCGGTCCAGGTGGCGAAGGCGCAGTAGTCGCACCGGGCCGCGCAGAACGGCACGTGCAGGTAGACGCCGAAGGGCGTGGTCGGAGGGTCGGCAGGCGTTGCGATGCGCACGAGCGAAGCAGCCTGGATGGTCGGCTGTCCAAGGCACCAGTCGGCGGTGAGCCGAGGCAATGACGGTCGTTCCGCCAAGCCCGAGGCGATGGCGAACGGATTCCGTTCGTCATCGCCTCGAGTCCGCCGGAACGGCTGCTATTTGCCTCGAGACCTGGGTGGGAGCGGCGGCGATCGCCGGCGGGATCACCGCACCAGGCACAGGCCGAGGCTGTCGAGCCGGGCGGCGACCTGATCGGGGTGGCAGTCGAGGATGCAGGCCACGGCCCTCAGGTCGTCACGCCGGATCGTCAGCATGCGCCCGTTGTAGTCACCCCGCTGGACCTGGATCATGCGCAGGTAGCGGGTGAGCATCTCGCCCTCCTGGCCGCCGAGCTGCTCGGCTGCGCCCAGGTCGATGGTGACGGGGCGATCGTCACGGCGGGCGGGCGGCTGGCGCAGGTCGACGACCTCCCCGTCGTCGTTCATCGATGGCAGGCCGAGCTCGTCGTCGCTCGGCAGCATCTGGTCGACCGGCACACGGTAGAACCGGGCGAGCCGCTGCAGCCTCGGCACCGAGATCGCCCTCTCGCCGCGTTCGTAGGCGCCGAGGACCGATGCCTTGAACTCGTGCGCGGACGCCGCCTCGACGTCTTGGAGCGAGAAGTGCTTCTGACGCCGGATGGAACGAAGCCGAGCGCCCACTTTGATGGCGTAACCGCTCTCCCGCTCAATCTCGAGATCGATGTCCATCGTTGTTCCTCCCCTTGCGTGCCGCCCCCCAGCGGGGCGACTACTGCGCAAGCCTCTCGGTCACTCACACAGTCCAGGCGGGCGCTAACTCTAAGCCACCTTGCCGGTCGAGGGACAATCACGTTGCGTACGGCTGTCGCCGCGCTCCGGTGACCTGGCGTCCCCGTCCCACCCGCTCACGGTGGGGCACGCCCCGCTCCGCCGGAGGGAGCCACCGCCTGCGCACGCAGTGCGGCGAGCAGGGCACCGGCGGCGATAGCCGCCGTCTCGGCCCGCAGCACGTGCGCTCCCAGGCGCACGAGGGGCAGACCGCAGGCCCGCTCGCTCGGCGACCAGCCGCCCTCGGGCCCGACGAGCACCACGGGCCGTTCCAGCGTCGGCCCCTTTCCCTCGACGTCGGCGAGGGTTGCGTCCGGGAGGGCCGCCGCTGCCGCGAACGTCGCCACGGGGGACACCTCGGGCAGCCAGGTGCGCCGGCACTGCATCGCCGCCTCGTGGGCGATCGTCCGCCACCGCTGCACCTGGCGCGCCGCCTTCCCGGGCTCCCACTTCACCACCGACCGCTCCGCCTCGAACGGCACCATGTGGTCGACGCCCAGCTCGGTCAGCTTCTGCACCGTCAGCTCCGGGCGCTCGCCCTTCACGAGTGCGAACGCCACCGTGATCGGTGGGGCCGGGCGGGCATCGCTCACCACAGGCCCGGCCGGCGCCAGGGCGGGCGTGTCGGAGAGCCGACACACCCGCCATCTCCCCGCCCCGTCCCCGGCGGTGACCTCGCTGCCGGGACGCAGGCGGAGCGCGCGGGTCAGGTGATGGTGGTCGGCCGGGTCCAGCGCCGGGGCGTCCACGTCCCCGACGAACACGTGGGCGCGGGCGGTGACCGGGGTCAGGCCAGCCACTGCCAGCTACTTGAAGGCCGACCGCAGCTTCGAGAACACTCCCGCGGGCGGCGGGGCCACCTCGTCACCGCGGAGCTCGGCGAGCTGGCGGATGAGCTCCTCCTGCTCCTCGTCGAGCTCGGCCGGCACCTCGACGATCACGGTGATCACCAGGTCGCCCCGAGCCCGGCGCTCGATGTGGGGAACGCCGGCCCCCCGCAGGCGAAACGTCGTACCCGACGGCGTACCCCGGGGGATCTCGAGCTGCTCGGTCCCATCCAGCGTCTCGAGCGGGATCGTGGCGCCGAGGGTGGCCTGGGTGTACGGCACCTCCAGCACCGTCGTCAGGTCGCTGCCGTGGCGCTCGAAGCGGGGATGGGGCTTCACCCGCACATGGACGTAGAGGTCACCCGGAGCGCCACCCCGAGGACCCGCCGCCCCGCGGCCGGCCAGCCGCAGGGTCGAGCCGTCGTCGACGCCGGCCACGATGTCGACCATGTACGTGCGCTCCTGTATGCGCCGGCCCTCGCCGCGGCAGTCCGAGCACGGGCTCGGGATGACCTGTCCCGACCCGCCGCAGCGGGGGCAGGGCGACGAGGTCACCATCTGGCCGATGAACGACTGGCGCACGCGCTGCACCATGCCGGTGCCGTCACACTCGTAGCAGGCGACCGGCTGCGTGCCGTCGGCGGCGCCGGTGGCCCCGCAGGTCTCGCACGGCACGGCCGTCCGCACCGATACCGGGTGCTGACAGCCGAACACCGCCTCGTGGAACTCGAGCTCGACCACCTGCTCGAGGTCCTCACCCCGCGGCGGGCCGGTCGGACCCCGCCTCCGTCCGCCGAAGGGGCTGGACCCGAAGAACGTCTCGAAGATGTCGCCGATGCCTCCCCCGAACCCGAAGGGATCGGCGCCCGCCGCGGCCCCCTCCACGGCGTCGTGCCCGTAGGCGTCGTAGAGGCGGCGCTTCTCGGGATCGGACAGCACCTCGTAGGCCCGGGTGATCTCCTTGAACCGGGCCTCGGACTCGGCGTCACCGTGGCCGGTGTCAGGGTGAAGCTGGCGGGCGAGGCGGCGGTAGGCCCGCTTGATCTCGTCTGGCGTGGCGCCGCGGGATACGCCGAGCAGCTCGTAGTAGTCGGTGGGCACGGGGTCAGCCCTCGGTGAGGCGGTCGGACAGCCGGTGACCCACCACGGCTACGGCGGCCAGAGCCTGGGGGTAGTTCATGCGGGTGGGACCGAGCACGCCGATCGTACCGGCCCGCTCGCCCTCGACCTCGTACGGCGAGACCACCAGCGCGCACTCGGCCAGCGGGGCCATGCCGGTCTCGGTGCCGATGGCCACGTGCAGGCCCCGGTCGATGACGCTGCGGATGAGCGACACCACGACGTACTGCTGCTCGAGGATGCCCAGCACCTCACGCACGGTCTCGATGGCGTCGAACGCCTGCGCCATCCGGGCCGTGCCGCCCACGTAGAGATGCTCGGCCTCGGTGGACGGTGGGCCGGCGAGGGCATCGAGGGCCTCGGCGACGAGCGCATCGGTGGCGGCGTCTCCCACCTCGGGCACCACGCCGGACGTACCGCCCACGGCGTCGCGTCGCCGGTCGGTGATGTGGGCGGCCAGGTGGGCGCTGGCTGCCGCCAGCCGCCCGTCGTCGACGTCGGCCGGCAGCTCGACGGTGTGCTTCTCCACAGCCCCGTCGCTGAGCACGACGACCAGGATCGCCGACGTCGACGTCAGGCCGACCAGCTGCACGGAGCGGATGGTCCGCTCGATGGGTGAGGGCGCCACGAGGACGCTCGTCAGCTTGGTGAGGTCGGACAGCAGCCGGCTCGTCGCGTCCAGCATCTCCTCGACCTCGCCGTGCGCCCGGGCGAAGAAGGCGCGCACCTCCTCGTCCGACGAGGAGGCGAGCCGAGCGGGCCGCTGCAGGTGGTCGACGAAGTAGCGGTAGCCCTTCTCGGTGGGAACACGACCGGCCGACGTATGGGGTTGGCGGAGGAGGCCGTCCTCCTCGAGCGCGGCCATGTCGTTCCGCACCGTCGCCGAGGAGACGTCGACTCCGCGCGCCCGCGCGACGTGACCCGAGCCGACCGGTTGCCCGGACTCGACGTACTCCTCCACCACCGCCCGGAGGATCGCCGCCTTGCGCTCGTCCACGTCCAACATCTGGCAGTCGAGTCTACCGAGTGCTAGTCCGCCGTCTGCGGGTCGCCGTTGGTTCCGCCCACTACTCCTCCAGGCGCAGGGCGCTGACGAACGCCTCCTGAGGCACCTCGACCCGACCGATGGCCTTCATGCGCTTCTTGCCCTCCTTCTGGCGCTCCAGCAGCTTGCGCTTGCGGGTGATGTCGCCGCCGTAGCACTTGGCCAGCACGTCCTTGCGCTTGGCCTTGACCGTCTCCCGGGCGATGATCCGTCCGCCCATGGCGGCCTGGATCGGAACGTCGAAGAGCTGGCGGGGGATGAGCTGGCGCAGCTTCTCGGTCATGCGGCGGCCGTACTCGTAGGCCTTGTCGCGGTGGACGATGGCGCTGAAGGCATCGGCGGCCGCGTCGTTGAGCAGGATGTCCACCCGCACCAGGTCGGTGCGCTCGTAGCCGGCGTTCTCGTAGTCGAGGCTGGCGTAGCCCTGGGAGCGCGACTTGAGCTGGTCGAAGAAGTCGCGCACGACCTCGGCCAGCGGCAGGCGGTACACCAGCTCCAGGCGCTCGGGCGAGAGGTACTCGAGCCGGGTCATCTCGCCCCGCCGTTGCTGGCACAGCTCCATGAGCGACCCGGTGTACTCCGAGGGCGAGAGCAGGGTGCAGGTGAGGAAGGGCTCCTCGATGTGGGCGATCTCCTGGGCCGATGGCATCTCGGAGGGGTTGTCCACCTCCACCACCTCGCCGTCGATCTTCT
>DASQUY010000074.1:0-3067 GCA_035641055.1 Acidimicrobiales bacterium
CGTTGCGGCTGAGGCGCTGGTGGGGCGCGGAGCGGAAGACCGGTCCGAACGGCTCGGGGCCGAGGGCGCGCATGGCGCCGACGGGGCAGATGCTGGAGTCGGTCTCCGGGGGGATCTCGATGGGGGTGAGGGCCCGTGTCCCGCGGCGGCCGACGAGCAGGACCATTGGCTCGTTGGGGTCGTCGGGGAGCTGCACGTGGGTGCCGTCGAGCCCGACGATGGTGGATGCGCCGAGGAGGTGGTCGGGGTGGGTGGCCAGCAGGCAGATGGCGAGGTCGCGTGCGCTGGTGCGCTGCGGTTGGCTGAGCGCTTCGGCGATTTGGGCGACGTGGTGGCCGTGGATCGGGTCCTTGCCGTCGACGTCGGTGCCGTGCAGCTTGGCGTAGCCCTCGAGGATCCCGCGCACGATCGGGTCGTCGGTCGGGTTCGGGTGACCGTTGATGGTGTGGCGGTGACCGATGGCGCCGAGCGCTTGGCTGATGTAGCCGTGCGAGAGCGGCTCGCCGGTGCGTTGGCCGGTGCGCCGGTCTGTCCGCCCGGCGCTGGCGAGGTAGGCGACGAAGTAGCCGACGACCTCGGGCTCGACTGGCAGCTCGGTTGACAGGCCGTGGGCGTCGCCGAAGCTGGTGAAGGTGCGCCAGTGCTGCTGGTAGGACGCCTTGGTGTTGGTGGCCCGGCTGTTTTCGGCCAGGCGGGCGCCGACCTCGACGAGGGCGAGCAGCTCGGCGTCGCCGCCCGCGACCGGTGTGAGCCGAGCGACGAGCTCGTTGGCGATGGTCCAGTCGTTGGCCCCGACCGACCCAGGGCGGGCGGCATCCGCGACGTGGCCGGGGTTCGGCTCCGACGGGTCGGGTGGGCCGGTGGGGCCCGGTGTCGGGGCGAGCCGGCTGCCGTGGCAGCGGCCACAGAACCCGCCTTGGACTGGGACACGGTTGGCGCACGGCTTGTTGAACCGCGTAAGGCCTGCGCACCCAAACAGCTCTAGGGGCGCGGTCGCGCGGGTCATCACCTGGTCGTGCTGGCTCACCGGGCGTCCCCTCGGGTCCGCGGCGGGTCGACGGTGCCGGCGCGGTCCATGAGGAGCTGGGCGGCGTTGTCGCGCCAGGGCGAGAGCCGGGCGACATAGCCCAGTGTGGTGGTGAGGTCGCGGTGGCGCAGGTGGCGGGAGATCGTGACCGGGTCGACGCCGGCCTCGTACGCATGGGTGGCCCAACTGCGGCGCAGCGAGTGGCCGGTCGGGCGGGTGGCGACCCCCGCGTCGCTGGCGAGCCGGCGCAAGCGGTCGGGCATCCAGTCCCTTGACATGGCCACGAGCGGCTGTCTGCCGAGAACCGGGACCAATGGGCCGTGGCCGATGCCGGTGGCGTCACGCCACGCCGCCAGAGCGGCGACGGGGTCGAGGGCGTCGCGGCGTGACAGCAACAAGACGCTCTCGGGGTGGCGGCCGGTTTGGTTCGCCTTGGAGGTTGTGAACCGCAGGGCGAGCCCGTAAGGCAGCTCGTCGAGGTGCTCGATCCGGGAACGGAACACGTCGTCCATGCGCAGCGCCCCGGCGTAGGTCGCTGTCACCAGGACGAGGTCCTGGAGAGCGACGAGCTCGCCGGTGCGTTCGGCCCGGTCCTTGGCCGCCTCGGCCATCGCCAGGACCTCGCGGGCGCTCAGCACCGGGGCCTTGGTGCGCTCCCGGGGAGCGCACCGGGCAAGACCCACTGCGATCTCATCGGCCAGGGTGATGAGATCGGAGGCGTCATAGCCGGCGTCTTCGTGTGCCCGGCGGATCGATCGGAGCTGCTCGCGCAGCGACGGAGCGGCGATGCCGGCGCTGGCCCGGTCGGCGGCGAATAGCACCAGATGCTCCGGGGACGCCGGGAGCGCCTCCGTGCCGTGCTCGGTCGCCCAACGGTCCCAGACCCTCCAGTGCGACCGGCGAACCACCTGCGTCCTCGCAGCGGGCTGGGTGGCCGCCCGGGCCAAGGTCGCGACCTCACCCAGCAGCTCGCTCAGCGGCGCTGACGCGAACCCGAGGTCCCGTCGGCGTTCGGTGACACCGCCAGGGGTGGCCACCACCGATTCGGCTGACAGGAACTCGGTGGCGTCGATCAGCCCCAAGCCCAGATCGTCGATGTAACGGGTCGTCGCATCCACCGACGCGTGCCGCAGGTGCCGCGAGATCAGCGCCACCCGCCCCGGGTCACGCAAGAACTCATGGGTGGCCCACGACCGGCGCAACGAGTAGCCGCTCACCGTCGAGGGCAGGCCGGCCGCGACCGCGAGATCGCCGATGGCGCCGCGGATCATCTCGCCGTCGCTCATCCGCTCGCCGCCAGCCACACCAGCGCGGGTGCTGTGATGCACGGTGCAAAACAGCGGGCCGTCGTGATCGCCCCGCACCGCCAACCACTCGTCGATCGCCCCCACCGGATCCAGCGGCCCCTCGCCCTGGCGCAGCAACACGAACTGCGAACGGCCGCCCCTCGACGTCTTCGCGTCCACCAGCCGCAACCGGTAGCCGTCGCCCGCCGGCTCGACGTGCTCGACGTTCGCCCGGACCAGCTCCTGGACCCGCAGCGCCCCCGCGTAACCGACCTTGACGATCGCCCGGTTCCGCACCGCGATCCGCACCGGCACCCCGTCGCGCGCCGTCGCCGGTTCGAACCCCTTGATCGTCGCGGCCGCCGGGAACCCGCCCCCGAACAGCGTCCCATCCGTGCTCGCCGCCACCAACGACCCCAACGCCTCGACCGGACAATCCAGCGCCGTCCGGCCACGATCAAACCGGAACCTCCCTGCCGGCAGCGCCGGATGCTTTCCCGCCTGGGGCAGCGCCGGAGTCGTGAACTCGACCCAGGTGTCACCCGGCCCGAACCTCACATCCTCGACCCGCAGCGCCCCCAGCTGGCGAGGCCTCGCCCCCGACAACAGGCGCACCAGCCGCGCCGAAAAGAGCCTCGTCCCGCCCGCCGGCGGCACCCGCACCATGCGATGCAGCGCCCCAACCGACAGCACCGGCGCCGGCGTGATGCTCGGCCGCTCCGAACCCCGGCGCAACCCCGCAAGGACCCGCCTG
>DASQUY010000075.1:0-4059 GCA_035641055.1 Acidimicrobiales bacterium
GGGACCCCGCCGCACTGGCGACGGCTTTCGCGAGTCCCACATCGCATTCGCCGCGCCCGACCGTGCCACCGTCCGGGCGTTCTTCGAGGCGGCCGTGGGCGCCGGTGCGGAGGTGCTGCACGAGCCCCGCGTGTGGCCGGAGTACCACCCGGCCTACTACGGCGCCTTCGTGCGCGACCCCGACGGCAACAACGTCGAGGCCGTGTGCCACACGGCGGAGTCGGCGTGATCCTCAGATGGACGGGGGCTGACGGAGCTTGAACGTCGTCCCGGTGGGATCGGCCGCCCGGGCGAGCCGCCCGTACGGCGTGTCCTCGGCGGGCTCGACGACCGAGCCGCCCAGCTCCACGACGCGAGCCAGGGTGGCGTCGGTGTCCTCGACACCGAAGTAGACCGACCAGTGCGCCGGCACGCCGTCCGGCAGGAAGGCCGCAGCGTCCATGATCCCGGCCAGGGCGGCGTCGCCCGTGCCGAGGGTCGTGTACCGGAACTCGGGCGTGTCGCCCTCCACGTGCGTGTCCCAGGCGAACACCTTGCGGTAGAAGTCGACCGAGGCGTCGTAGTCGCGGGTGTGCAGCTCGAACCAGGCGGGCGTGCCGGGCTCGCGGTGGACGCCGAAGCCCTGGTGGGTGCCGGGCTGCCAGGCGCCGATGGTCGCCCCACCGGCGTCGGTCACCACGAGCATGCTGCCGAGGTCCATCACCGCCATCGGCTCCACGATCACTTGGCCGCCGTTGGCCTTGGCCGCCTCGGCGGCGGCCGCGACGTCCTCGGAGGCCAGGTAGATCGACCACACGTCGGGCGTGCCCGACTGACCGTCGTTGTGCATGCCGCCGGCGACCCGCACGCCGTCCTTGTAGAAGGTGAAGTAGCCGCCGAGCTCCTCGGCGGGATCGTCGGACGTCCAGCCGAACAGCTCGCCGTAGAAGGCCCGGCCCCGCTCGACGTCGGATGTGAACAGCTCGATCCAGCAGGGGGCCCCGACCGGGGCGGAGTCACGCGTGGGCATGAGGGGTCCTTTCGAGGTGGGTGGAGACGTCGTTGCCGGTTTGGACGTCCCGACGCCCCCGGACTCATCGCGGACACTACGTTGCCCACCCTCGGCGAGGGGCCAAAGGAGGGACCATGACGGAGCGGGCCGACGTGACGGCGTGGGAGGCGCAGGGGCGCGTCCTGCCGTTGCCGCCGGGGGACGTGTGGGTGCTCGACCAGCCCGCCGCCCACGACGCCGGAGTCGAGCCCGTTCTCGTGCTGCACGGGTTCCCGACCTGCTCGTTCGACTGGCGCCACGTGCTCCCGGCGCTCGCCGAGCGCCGGCGGGTCGTCCTGTTCGACTTCCTCGGCTTCGGCCTGTCCGCCAAGCCCGACCAGCGCTACAGCCTGCGGCAGCACGCCGACGTCGCCCAGGCCGTCTGCGGCGCCCTCGGGCTCGAGCGGCTGGCGTTGGTCACCCACGACATGGGCGACAGCGTGGGCGGCGAGCTGCTGGCCCGCGACCTGGACGGCGATCTCGGCA
Organism: Acidimicrobiales bacterium; assembly: GCA_035641055.1. Lineage (GTDB taxonomy): Bacteria > Actinomycetota > Acidimicrobiia > Acidimicrobiales > VFJN01 > DASQUK01. The sequence continues at coordinate 1,517 of DASQUY010000075.1, forward strand.
TCGAGATCACCCGGCGCGTGCTCACCAACGGCTCGATCTACATCGGGTTGGCGCAGCTCACGCCGGGGCAGCTCCTGCTGCTCGACCTGCCGGATGCCCGCCTCCCGCCGCCGGCCGACCGTGCGCCGAGCCCGTTGCCCGACGACGAGGGTGCGGCCCTGCGGGCGGCCCTGGCGGCCACCTGCGCGCCGGGGCGGCAACCAAGCGACGACGAGCTGGCGGCGCAATGGGCGCTGATCGCCCGCGGCGACGGCCACCGGCTGCTGCCGCGCACGATCCGTTACATCGAGGACCGGCGGGCGGAGGAGGCCCGCTACACCGGCGCCATCGAGCGCCACCCGTCGCCGCTCGGGGTCGTGTGGGGCGAGCTCGACCCCATCGCCGTGGCCGCCATGGTCGACCGGCTGACCGAGCGGAGACCGGGCACCGACGCGGTCGTGCTCGACGGCGTCGGCCACTACCCGATGATCGAGGACCCCGACCGCTTCGCCGCCGCCGTTGTCGGGTTCCTGGATCAGGACGCCCCGCCGAACCGGTAGGAGAGCACCTCGGCGACCGGTTCGTAGCCGAGGCGCTGGTAGATGCGGTTGGAGGTGGGGTTGGAGAGCTGGGTGTAGAGGAGACAGTCGGGGGCGCCGGAGTCCCGCAGCGCCGCGCTGAGGTGGCCGACGCAGGCGCCGGCGTAGCCGCGTCCCCGCAGGTCGGGGGGCGTGTAGACGGCGCCGATGCGCGAGGCCCCCGCCGCCGGCGGCGTGGCGAACGCCATGGAGACAGGTGCGCCGTCGGCTTCCCACACCCAGAACCGGCCCTCCCGGACCCGTCGTGCGATCATGGCGGGCCAGTCGATGCCGGCGGGCCGCTCCATGCCCGTTTCGTCGGCGAAGGCCTCCCTCCACGCCACCAGCCGGTCGACATCGTTGGCGACGGCGCGCCGCAGCCCGCCCGGGACACGGTCGGGCACGGTCAGCCGGCCGAGCCGGTAGAGGCGCTGTCCCTCCCGAGGGTGGGCGGGGACCTGGCGCTCGGACGCCCAGGCGCCGGCGAAGCGCGCCGCCGTGGCCGCCTCGCCGTTCACGCCGGGAAGCTCGGGGGCGGCCTCGACGAGCGGCTCGACAAGGGCCCGGGTCGCCTCCGCCGGCATCGGGGTGACGGTGGCCACGAAGGTGGCTGGCGCTTGGATGAGCGCCCCGGCGACCGCACCGCCGATGTCGGTCACCCAGGCCCAGCGGCTCGGGCGCGGCTCGTCCCGGGCCTGGTGGGCCAGCGACAGCATGAGGTTGTGCTCGACCGGTCGCGCCGCCAGGAACTCGCCGGTGGCGGCGAGGAACGCATCGACGTCGTCGGTCAGGTGCGCCCGCACGGCCCCAGCCTCGCCGAGGGGGCGCCGGCGGCGAAGCGAGTTTCCGGAGGAGGTTCCTCCCTCCGGAGGGTGCCTCCCGGCGCGCGCTACGGTCCCGCGATGGCTGGGACGACGCCCGAACCGACGGCTGATCTTGCTCCCGACGACGAGCTCCGGCGGGTCGCGGCGCGGCTGCTGCGGGCGGGGCCGATGCCCCTCGACCGACTGGCCGCCGGGCTCGATGAGGCCGGCGCGCTCGAGTTCCTGCGCGAGGAGGGCGTGGACGACGGGGACCTCTCGTCCGCGGTCTCGGACGAACTGATCATGGCCGGTGACGTGTGGCAGACGCCCGACGACACGTTCGGCGCTGCAGCCCAGCTCACCGACGGCCTGGTGCTCACCCACCGCCTCGCGGCGCACGAGCTGGAGGACGATGCGGTGAGCCGCATGCCTGACCTCGTGGTGCTGGACTGGGATGCGCCCGACGGGCTCGACCTCCCCGGGGACGCGCGGTTGCGGTTCGCCCTCGGCCCGCGGGTGCCGGGGGAGGACCTCTCCACGCTCGCCGGTCCCGCCGGATGGCTCGACGGTTTCGCACCCGGTGACCTGGTGGCCTTCCGCCGCTCCGGTGGGGCGGTGAGTGTCGAGCGGGTCGAGACGCCGGCAGACGACGAGGTCGAGGTGGGGCTGCTGCGCGACGCGGTCGAGGGCCGCATCCCGGCAGGCAGGGGAGAGGAGCCGTTCCCGCTCCTGCTGGACGCGCTGACGCACGACCCGACGGCGTTTCGACGACCGGTCCGGCCGCTGGGCGAGCTGTTGGAGACGGCCGGGCTCAGCCGACGCGGGTTCTCCTTCGGCCGCGCCGCGGAGGAGTGGCTGGCGCGTCACGAGCGGTACCGGGCGAGCTCGGTTGACCGCTTGGCGGGCAAGTGGGGCTTCGACACCTGCTGCCGCGAGGCGTTCGACACGGTGGTCGGCACCTTCGATGCGCTCGAGGCGTCGACCGCGCCGCCGGTGGAGGATTATCGGGCCGCAGCCAAAGCGCTCGCCCACGGCGCGGTCGCCCTGGCGTTCGCCGAGCACGTCCTCCGGGGGGAGGCGGGCGGCGACGACCGCCTCGTGCGCTTCGCCGACCACATCGAGGACGCGGCGCGGGATCGCCTTGCGGCTCCGGTGCACCTGCTGCGGGGGCTGGAGGCGGAGC
>DASQUY010000076.1:0-2793 GCA_035641055.1 Acidimicrobiales bacterium
CCGCCGTATCTTTTCGGCTGCCCGATACGTCTATGGGGCATGGATCCCCCGATGCCGCAGCTCGCCGGGGACGTTCGGCAGGTGTGGCAGCGGTTCGTGGACGTCTACGAGCCACTGCGCCCGGAGCTGTACCGCTACTGCCGCTACCTGACCCGCTCGGCCTGGGAGGCCGAGGACCTGGTGCAGGACACGCTGGCCCGGGCGTTCGTCACGCTCGGTTGCAGCTTCCGGTTGCCGGCGAACCCCAAGGCCTGGCTGTTCCGCGTCGCGTCGAACCTCTGGATCGACCGCGCTCGGCGGACCCGCGAGCTGCCAGGGGACGTCCCCGACCAGGTCGTGACGACCGAGCCTGGTGGCGTCGACCGGGACGCGGCCAGCACCCTCATCGGCCGACTCGCGCCCCAGGAGCGCGCCGCGGTCGTGCTCAAGGACGTGTTCGACTTCACGCTGACCGAGGTCGCCGAGTCGTTGTCGACCACCGTCGGTGCGGTCAAGGCCGCGCTCCACCGGGGTCGGGGCAAGCTGCGTGATCCCGACGACGCCCCGCCGGAGAGGCTCCCCACGCCGGCGGCGCTCGCAGCGTTCTGCGACGCCTTCAACGACCGGGACATCGATCGGCTGACCGCCCTGTTGCTCGACACGGCCTCCGCCGAGCTGGTCGGGGTCGTGGTCGAGCACGACCCCGAGGCCATGCGGGACCCCGAGACGGGTTCCCTCGCCGGGTTCCTCGCTCCGCTCACGTGGGACGAGCGCGGCGGGGTCGAGCCCCGGCTCCTCAACGGCTACCGACCGGTCCCCCCGCGAGCCGAGGTCCGAGACGTGCACGGCGCGCCGGTGATCGTCTTCTGGTACGCCCACGAGGGCGGCGACGCCGTCCGCAACGTCTGCCGCATCGAGACCGAGGCGGGGGCCATCAGCCTGATTCGGAGCTACTTCTTCGCCCCGGACGTCCTCGCCGAGGTCTGCCGCGAGCTCGACGTGCCGTTCTGGACGAACGGATACCGCTACTGGCCGGCGACGACCGACAGCCCAACAGGAGGACGAACGTGAGGAAGCTCACCCTGATGATGAGCACCACGCTCGATGCCAAGGTGGCAGGGAGCGCCGGCAGCCTGGACTGGTTCCTCGTCGACGAGGGGATCGAAGCGGCCCGTCTGGACGTGCTCCGATCGATCGACGCCATGATCTTCGGCCGGGTCTCCTACGAGCTGCTCGCTGACTTCTGGCCCACGGCGGGCGCGGCCGCCGTCGACGACGGGCCGGGTGGGTTCACCAGCCCCCAGCGGGCCGACGAGTTCGCCCACCTCCTGAACACGATCCCGAAGATCGTCGTCTCCCACGCTCCCCCGGAGCTTCGGTGGGGCCCCGCTCGATCGATGAGCGGCGACGACGTCGTCGGGGCCGTCCGCGCGCTGAAGGCCGAGGAGGGCCGCGACCTCGTCCTGTTCGCCGGCGCAGAGCTCGCGACCACGGCCATCGACGCCGACCTCGTGGACGAGTACCGGTTGATGGTGCATCCGATCGTCCTCGGCAAGGGGCTCCCGCTCTTCGACCGCATCCAGGCTGAGCGCACCCTGGAGCTGCTCGACAGCACCAGGTTCGCCTCCGGTGTCGTCGAGCTGCGCTATCGACCCCAACCGACGGCGGGCGACGCCGCCTGAGTGGCCTGCCAGGCACGGAACGTCGCAGGAGGTCGTCGAAGCCCGGGGCCGAGCCAACTGGGTGAGGCCGGGCCGGGGTGCGAGACTGCCGGCCATGGCTGAGCTCCGCATCGAGACCCGGGACCGGGTCGCCCTCGTCACGCTCGACGCCCCCGACCGCCGCAACGCCCTGACCCTCGGGCTGGTCGACGAGATCACAGCGGGCCTCGACGCCGTCGAGGCCGATCCCGACGTGGGTGCGATCGTGGTGACCGGCGCCCCGCCGGCGTTCTGCGCCGGCGCCGACCTGTCTCACCTCGGCGACAGCCAACGGCAGGGGCTGACGCGGATCTACGACGGCTTCCTGCGGATCGGGCGGTCGCCGCTGCCCACCGTCGCCGCCGTCAACGGCGCTGCCGTCGGGGCGGGCCTCAACCTGGCGCTCGTGTGCGACGTGATCCTGGCGGGCGAGTCGGCCCGGTTCGACACCCGGTTCCTCAACCTCGGGCTGCACCCCGGCGGCGGTCACACCTGGATGCTGCGGCGCCGGGTCGGCCCCCAGGCGGCGGCGGCGCTGGTGCTGTTCGGGCGCGTCCTCGACGGCCGCCAAGCCGAGCGCGCCGGGCTGGCGTGGTCGTGCATGCCGGACGACGAGCTGCTCCCCGTGGCACTCGACATGGCGGGCACCGCCGCGGCCGCACCCCGCGACCTGCTCGTGCGCATGAAGGAGACGCTCCGCGACGTCGCCGACCTGTCCGACCACGCCGCCGCCGTCGAGCGCGAGCTCGACCCCCAGGTGTGGTCGATCAACCAGCCGGCGTTCCAGGAGAAGCTGGCGGCGCTCCGTGAGCGCATCACCAGCCGGGGGTGAGCAATACGCAACTGGGTGCAGCTATGCGGCATATGACCGCACAACTGCACCCAGAACGGTTGGTCAGCCCGGCGGGAACGCCAGCGTGTCGGTGATCTGCGGCGCCAGGTCGTCGTGCGTGGCGGGGTCCTCGGAGGTGACGATCACCGACCACACGATGTCGTTCGGGCGGGCCACGAGCGTCTCGGTGCCCTGCGCCTCGACCGATCCCGCGTCGGTGCCCAACTCGTAGCGCATCCGCACCGTGGGGTCGTCGGCGCCCTCGACCACCTCGACCGGCGG
>DASQUY010000077.1:0-2791 GCA_035641055.1 Acidimicrobiales bacterium
GATGATCACGAAGCGCAGGGGCATACCTCCAGGCTACGGGCGGGTACCTACAGTGTCAGGCCTCGGCCCGGGCCAGGCGGACCAGGCGGTGGTCGGGGGTGAACAGGCGGCGGGTGAGGCCCAGCCCGATGACCACGACGTTGGTGGCGACGGCGCCGAGGATGAGGTACATGATCGCCGCCTGGACCAGCACCGCATCCACGGGGTCGACACCCGCCAGGATGAGCCCGGTCATGGCCCCGGGCAGGAACACCAGCCCGACGGCCTTGGTGCTCTCGATCTGCGCGGTCAGGGCGGTCCGTAGGGCGCTTCGCACGAACGGCTTGGCCGCCTGCTGCCACGGCTGCCCGAGCGCGAGTCGCGCCTCGACCTCCGGCCGGCGGTCGGCGAGCTCCCCGATGATGCGCCGGGCCGCCACGACCAGGCCGCCGATGGAGTTGCCGATCATCATGCCGGCGATGGGCACGACGGCCCGGGCCACGTTGGGGTAGACGCCGAGGCCGAACACCACGAGGAGGCTCACGGCGGCTGACGCCGCGACTGCGGCCGCCGCCAGCCCGACGATCCCGGGGATCTCCGGCGCCCGCCGCCGGACCGTGACGACGGCGAAGGCAACCATGGCCGCCACCCACAGCCACGCCCAGATCACGGGTGCGTCCTCGTCGATGACGAGCACGAGCAGGTAGCCGACAGCGAGGAGCTGGGCGATCGCCCGGCCGCAGGCCCACAGCATCTCGCGCTCCAGGCGCAACCCCTGCCACACCGACAGGCCGACGGCGACTCCCACGAGGACCAGCGACAGCGCCAGCCCGCCCCACCCGATGGCGGCATCATCCATCGCAGCCTCCGGGAACTGGGTGCAGCTGTGCGGCATATGACCGCATAGCTGCACCCGGAACGATGCTCAGATCATCCATCGTCGCCCTCCTCCTTGAGGTAGCGCTCGTGCTCTTCCGGCGAGGCGACCCGCCCGTCGATGACCACCACCATGGCGTCGGCCAGCCGGTCCGCCTGCCGGAGATCGTGGGTCACCCACACCAGGGGCCGGCCCTCGTCGGCGAGACGTCGGGCCGTGTGCTCCAGGTGCTGGCGGGCCTCGGGGTCGAGTGCCGAGGTGGGCTCGTCCATGAGCAGGACCTCGGGGCTCGTGATGAGGGTGCGCGCCAGGCACATCCGCTGCGCCTCACCTCCCGACAGGTCGTCGGCCGGCCGGTCGAGGAACGAGGGGCCAAGGCCGGCGCCGACCACCGCCTCGAGCAGCGCCTCCGCCGATGCCCGCGGGTCCGCCACCCGGAGGTTGTCGCGCACGCTGCCCGGGAACGGCGCCGGGTGCTGGAACACCATGCCCGCCCGGCGGCGCAGCGTCAGCGGGTCGATCGCCGCCAGCGGCTCACCCCGGAACCGCACCTCGCCGGCGGTCGGCACCTCCAGCCGGTTGAGCAGGCGCAGGATCATCGTCTTGCCGGCGCCCGACGGCCCCAACAGCACGGTGATGCCCTCCCCCGGGAAGCTCAGCGAGACGTCGCGGAGGATGCGGCGACCCCCGATCACCAGCGACACGCCGTCCAGTTCGAAGAGCGGCGCGCCCGGAGGACCCGGCACACCCGACCGGGCGGTCAGGCGATCACCGGCGCCGCTCACCCCGGGCGCCGTCGGTGCGGCGGCCACCGGTGTCGGCGCGATTGGCCCGGGCGCCGTTGGCGCGCTGCGCCCCCGGCGCCGTGACGTCGAGCACCGCCGCGCCCGACGAGGACGGATCCCTCCGCCCGGCACGCGGGACCCGGCGCAGCCGCACAGCCACCGGCGAGTACTTGAGGATGCACCACACCGCCCAGACGCCGTCCCGCCAGCCGATCTTCTTGCCGTCCGCGTACGTGCGGCCGCGGTAGGAGATCCCCACCTCGTAGACGCGGCAGCCCGGCCGGGCGGCGACCTTGGCGGTGATCTCGGGCTCGCAGCCGAAGCCGTCCTCCTCGAGGTGGATCGCGTGGATCACGTCGCGGCGGAAGACCTTGTAGCAGGTCTCCATGTCCGTGAGGTTCAGGTTGGTGAACGTGTTGGACAGGGCGGTGAGCGCCCGGTTGCCGACCGCGTGCCACCAGTAGAGCACCCGGTGCGGACGGCTGGAGATGAACCGCGACCCGAACACCACGTCGGCGTCGCCGCTCAGCAGCGGCTGCACCAGGACGCCGTACTCGCCCGGGTCGTACTCGAGGTCGGCGTCCTGCACGATCACGTACGGGGCGGTGGCCTCGGCGAAGCCCCGGCGCAGCGCCGCGCCCTTGCCCCGGTTGCGCGGCTGGAGCAGGACCTGCAGGCGCGGGTCCCGGCCGGCGAGCCCGGCGAGCACGTCCTGGGTGCCGTCGGTCGAGCCGTCGTCGACGAGGATGACCTCGGCGGTCCAGGGCGAGGCCAGGACCCGCTCCACCACGGTGGCGACCGTGTCACGCTCGTTGTAGCAGGGGATGACGACCGAGAGGCAGGCTTGCGGTTCGTGCACGCGGCGGTCCTTCGGTGCGGGATCCGGGGCACGTTACCCGACCGTCGCTGACGCCGAGTGAACCGGTCATGAGCGACTCGGACCTGTGACCTGCGTCACGCGTTTAGTCGGTGCGCTCAGCCCTTCCCTAGGCTCCGGTTCGTGAGCGACAAGCCGAGCCTCGACGACTGGCGGGCGCGGGCGGCCGACGAGCTCAAGGGGGCCGACCCCGACACCCTGTTGTGGTCCACGCCCGAGGGCATCGAGGTCAAGCCGCTCTACACGGCCGCCGACCTCGAGGGGATCGACTAC
>DASQUY010000078.1:0-5623 GCA_035641055.1 Acidimicrobiales bacterium
ACCTCCAAGCCCGACGGCCAGCCGCGTCGCCGGGTCGACCCGGGCCGGGCGGCGGCCGCGTTCGGCTTCACGGCCACCACGGATTTCGCCGAGGGCCTCCGCCGCACCGTCGACTGGTACCTGGCGCACCGGGACGAGGCCGAGCGACGCCGTCTTTGAAGAGATTTCGGGGTATGAGCCCCGATTTCCTTCAGAGACGTTGTTGGAACCAGGCCGCCGTGCGCTCGAGGCCCTCACGCAGCGAGACCCGGGGCTCCCAGCCCAGCCGCGTCCGGGCGAGCGTGATGTCGGGCTGGCGCTGGGCGGGGTCGTCGACCGGGAGCGGCTCGTAGGTGATCTCCGACTGCGAGCCGGTCACGTCGAGGACGATGTCGGCCAGCCGGCGCATCGTGAGCTCGTCCGGGTTGCCGATGTTGACGGGTCCGTCGACGTCGCTGTCGAGCACGGCCAGGATGCCCCGGATCTCGTCGTCGACGTAGCAGAAGCTGCGGGTCTGGGATCCGTCGCCGTACACGGTGAGCGGCTTGCCCTGCAGCGCCTGGACCAGGAAGTTCGACACCACTCGGCCGTCGCGGACGCGGGACCGCGGACCGAACGTGTTGAAGATCCGCACGATACGCACGTCGAGGCCGTGGTAGCGGTGGTAGGCCATCGTCATCGCCTCGGCGAAGCGCTTGGCCTCGTCGTAGACGCCCCGGGGGCCGACGGGGTTGACGTGGCCCCAGTAGCTCTCGGGCTGGGGGTGCACTTGTGGGTCGCCGTAGACCTCGCTGGTCGACGCCAGGAGGAACCGGGCGCCCTTGGCCTTGGCCAGCCCGAGCCCGTTGTGGGTGCCCAGGCTGCCGACCTTGAGCGTCTGGATGGGGATCTCCAGGTAGTCCACGGGCGATGCCGGGCTGGCGAAGTGCAGCACGGCGTCGACCGGTCCGGGGACCCACAGGTAGGTGCTGACATCGTGCTCGGCGAACGTGAACCTCCGCCGGCCGAACAGGTGCTCGATGTTGTCCACGCTGCCGGTGACGAGGTTGTCGATGGCGACAACCTCGTCACCGCGGTCGAGCAGCGCATCGCACAGGTGGGAGCCGAGGAACCCCGCTCCCCCGGTGACGACAACACGCGCCATGGGCGTCAGTACAGCCGCTCAGCGGCCGATGCCGACATAGCGGAAGCCCCGGCGCTCGAGCGCCGGCTTGTCGAGCAGGTTCCGGGCGTCGACGACGCAGGGGGTCTCCATCAGCCCGCCTACCTTGTCGAAGTCGAGCCAGCGGAAGTCGTCCCACTCGGTGAGCACGGCCAGCACCCGGGCCCCCTCGCACACCGAGTAGGGGTCGTTGGCGGACACGACGCCGTCGACCGGGCCCTTGACCGCCGGGTCGTAGGCCTGCACGTCGGCGCCCTCGGCCGCCAGCAGCGACACGATGCGCAGTGCCGGCGACTCGCGGGTGTCGTCGGTGCGGGCCTTGAACGTGAGGCCCCAGACGGCGACCTTGGAGCCCGCCAGCGACCCGCCCGCCATGTCCCGCACCTTGGCAACCACCCGGTGGAACTGCTCCTCGTTCACGGCGATGACGCCCCGCAGCAGGTCGAACGCATAGCCGGCGTCGTCGGCGATGTGCACCAACGCCCGGGTGTCCTTGGGCAGGCAGGAACCACCGAACCCTGGGCCGGGCTTGAGGAACTCGTGGCCGATGCGCGTGTCGTACCCCACCCCCAGGACGACGTCCTTCACGTCGGCGCCCACGGCGTCGCAGACCGCGGCGAGAGCGTTGACGAAGCTGACCTTGGCGGCGAGGAAGGCGTTGGCGGCGTACTTGATGGTCTCGGCCGACGCCGGGTCGGTCACGATGATCGGCGCCGTCACCCCGATGTAGAGCGCCGCCACCCGGGCGGCCGCCGACTGGTCGTCGCTGCCGATGACGATGCGGTCGGGGTTGAGGAAGTCGTGGACCGCCGAGCCTTCGCGCAGGAACTCCGGGTTCGACACGACCACCACGTCGTCGCGGCCGAGGACGCGCTCGACCACGCGCGTGGAGCCCACCGGCACCGTCGACTTGTTGACGACGACCGCCTCGGACGACAGCGCCGGCCCGATCTCGCGGGCCGCCGCCTCGATGAACGACAGGTCGGCGGAGCCGTCGGCGCGCTGCGGGGTCTGCACGCACAGGTAGACGAACTCGGCCGAGTCGCAGGCTGCGGCGGCTCCGAGCACGAAGCGCAGCCGACCCTCGTCCGATCCCTCACGCACCAGCGCGTCGAGCCCGGCTTCGACGATCGGCACTTCACCCCGCTGGAGCTGGGACACCTTGACCTCGTCGATCTCGGCGCAGACGACGTGGTGCCCCAGGCGAGCGAAGCAGGCGGCCGTCGTGAGCCCGACGTAGCTCGCCCCGATGACGGCGATCTGAGCCATGACGTCGACCTCCTCCGGTGGCGACCACGGCTCGGCGCCCGCCGGACCCTGTGAACAACTCCCCAGCAATGGTACGAGGCGACAACCGTAGCGCTCGCGCGGCCCGTGAGGGCCATCGCTGAGCCAGTACCCTCGCGACTCGTGCAGAACGCGCTGGGAGCCATCCAGTCGCTGCTTATCCTCGGCGGTTCGTCGGACATCGGGGCCGCCATCGCCGAGCGGCTGGTACCGGAGGGATGTCGCACCGTCGTCCTCGCCGGCCGCCACCCGGAGGCGATGGCACCCGTTGCCGAGCGCCTGCAGGTCGCCGGGGCCACTGTCTCCGTCACCGCCTGGGACGCCACCGACATCGGGGGCCACGCCGACGCCATGAAGGCGGCGTGGGACGCCGCCGAGACAGCTGGCGGCGACATCGACTGCGTCGTGCTCGCCGCCGGGGTGCTCGGCGACCAGCCCCGCCTGGAGGACGACCCCGCCGCCGCCGCCGAGCTCGCCGCCGCCAATTACTCGGGTCCGGTCTCCACGCTGCTGCACATCGCAGGTCGGCTGCGGGAGCAGGGCCACGGCATCATCGTCGTCCTCAGCTCGGTGGCCGGCGAGCGGGCCCGGCGGTCCAACTTCGTGTACGGCTCGTCGAAGGCCGGCCTCGACGCCTTCGCCCAAGGGCTCGCCGACTCCCTCGTGGGGACGGGCGTGCGGGTGGTTGTGGTGCGTCCGGGCTTCGTCCGCTCGTCGATGACCGAGGGACGCGAGGCGCCGCCGCTGGCCACGACGCCGGAGGCCGTGGCGGACGCGGTGGCCGGCGCCATCGCCTCCGGCAGGGAGACGGTGTGGGTGCCCGGGGCGTTCCGCTTCCTGGCGACAGTGTTCCGGCACCTTCCTCGAGCGGTGTGGCGGCGCGCGTCGGCGAGGATGTGACCATGCCATCGACGAGCGCCGGGGTGGCCACCGGCGACCAGGCGACCGGCGCGCCGAGCGCAGCGACGCCGGGTGCGCCCGAGCGCGCGGCCGGCTCCCGGCTCGTCGGGCTCGTTCGCCTCGCTCGTCCCCGGCAGTGGGCCAAGAACCTGCTGGTGTTTGCGGCGCCGGCCGCCGCCGGCGTGCTGGACGACGCCGGCCCGGCGATCGACGCCGTCATCGCCTTCGGGGCCTTCTGCCTGGCGGCCGCCGGCACCTACTACATCAACGACGCTCGCGACGCCGAGGCCGACCGCCTCCACCCCCGCAAGCGGGATCGGCCCGTGGCGTCGGGCGCCGTGCCGGTGTGGGTCGCTCACGCGGGCGGCGTGGTGTTGCTGGTGGCAGCGGTGGCGGTCGCCTTCACCGCCAGGCCGGCGCTGGCCGCCACGGTCGGCGGCTACATCGCCCTCACCACCGCCTACTCGTTCGCCCTCAAGAACATCGCGGTCGTCGACCTGGTGGCCGTGGCAGCCGGGTTCGTGCTCCGGGCGGTGGCCGGCGCCGCCGCCACCGACGTGCCGATCTCCGAGTGGTTCTTCATCGTCACCACCTTTGGAGCCCTGTTCATGGTGTCGGGAAAGCGCGGCGCCGAGGCCGGCGAGATGGGCGGGAACGCCACGGCGGGCGCGGCCCGGTTCCGGACCGTGCTCCAGGAGTACAGCGACAGCTACACCGCCTACCTGCGGTCGATGTCCTCTGCAGCGATGCTGGTCGCCTACTGCCTGTGGGCGTTCGAGAGGGCGGACGAGCTGCTCGACCCGCCGTCGATCCCCTGGTACCAGCTCACGATCCTGCCGTTCGTCATGGGCGTGCTGCGCTACGCGCTCGTCCTGGACCGGGGGGACCGCGGCTCGGCCCCGGAGGACATCGTCCTCGGTGATCGCACGCTGCAGGCCATCGGCGTGGCCTGGGCCATCGTGTTCGCCATCGGGGTCTACACCGGCTGAGGGCGACCGCATGACCGGCGACGACGTCGAGATCGTGACCGGGTGGGGCCGCAACCCGGCGTCGGCGGCCTACGTCGTGCGGCCGACCGACGCCGACGAGCTGGCCGTGGCCGCCAAGGCCGCCGGGCCCCGGGGGGTGATCGCCCGGGGGCTGGGGCGGGCCTACGGCGACTCGGCCATGAACGCCGGGGGCCTGGTGATCGACTCGACCGGCGTGTCGGGTCTGCTGGAGCTCGACAGAGCCGCCGGCACCGCCCGGGTCCTGGCCGGCACATCGCTCGACACGCTGTTGCGCCGGATCGTGCCGGAGGGCTGGTTCGTGCCGGTCACGCCCGGCACGCGCCACATCACGGTCGGCGGCGCCATCGCCGCCGACGTCCACGGGAAGGACCACCACGCCACGGGCAGCTTCGGCACCCACGTGCGATCGCTGGTCCTGGCGCTGCCGGACGGCACGCGCCGGACCCTTTCTCCCACCGCCGACCCCGACGCCTTCTGGGCCACGTGCGGGGGGCTGGGGCTGACCGGCACGATCATCGAAGCAACGATCGGGGTCCACCCGATCGAGACCGCCGTGGTCCGGGTGGACACCAACCGGGTCCCCGACCTCGACACGCTGCTGGCGCTGCTGGCCGAGGGCGGCCGCCGGTACCGCTACTCGGTGGCGTGGGTGGACTTCCTGGCACGTGGGCGGTCGCTCGGTCGCTCGGTCCTCACCCAGGGGGACTTCGCCCGGCGCGACGAGCTGCCCGGAGACCGCGGCGCCCGCGGGCGGGCGCCGCGGGATCCACTGGCGTACGCCCCGGCCCCGCCGGTGCCCACCCCTCGGTCGGTGCCCGGCGGGATGCTCAACCGAGCCAGCATCCGGGCGTTCAACGAGCTGTGGTACCACCGGCACCCCCGGCGTGGCCGGGGCGAGCTGTGGTCGATCAGCCGGTTCTTCTACCCGCTCGACCGGGTGGATGGCTGGAACCGCATGTACGGCCCCCGGGGCTTCCTGCAGTGGCAGTGCCTGCTGCCCTACGGCGCCGAGGGAGTGCTGCGCGAGGTCGTCGAGGCCCTCGCCGAGCACCGGGCGCCCAGCTTCCTGTCGGTGCTCAAGTACTTCGGCGCCGCGGACCCGGCGCCGCTCTCGTTCCCCGGGCCGGGGTGGACGCTGGCGCTCGACGTCCCGGCCACCGACCCCACCCTTGGGCCCCTGTTCGACCGGCTGGACGAGCGGGTGGTCGAGGCGGGCGGCCGGCTCTACCTGGCCAAGGACAGCCGGATGCGGCCGGAGCTGCTGCCGGCGATGTACCCCCGCCTG
>DASQUY010000079.1:0-4843 GCA_035641055.1 Acidimicrobiales bacterium
GGACTCGTGAACGCCACCCGGGCGATCTGCTCCACGTCCATCCCCTGCGCCGACAGCAACACCATCTGCGCCCGCCGCCACGTCACCACCGACCCCGAACTACGGCGCACGATCCGCAACAGCCGATTGCCCTCCTCGTTAGAAAGCTCCCGGACCCGCAACCGCTCCCTGGCCATGACCACTTCCCGACCTCGACCAACTGATCGGGGACCAGAGTGCGCAACCACGACCACCAAGTGGTGGACCTACAAGGCAAACGTTCGCTGCTGCGGCACTAGCGGAGGGGGGAGGGAGGCCCGCCCGCCCCACCCCCTCCCACCACCCGTGAAGGCGTCGGTCTGCGACCGACCGGCCGACCGTCTACCGGGCGTGGTCGAGGAGCACCTGGCGGATCGCGTCGTAGGCGGGTTTCGGCTCCAGCTCGCGGGTGAAGACCAGGGGATCGAGGCCGGGTTCCATGAAGTCGTCGAGCCAGCTGTTGCCGTCGTGCACGCCCCACAGGATCACGGAGTCGCACGCCTCCACCGACAGGCAGAGCTCGACCACGCGTGCCATGCGCTCGGCCTGCACCTCGAACCGATCGGGGAGGCCCTTCGGCACCGGGGCGTCGAGCTCGGTGATCGCCACCCGCACACCCAGCGCGTCGAGCTCCTCGAGTAGCCACTGAAGGACGTCCCAGTCGGGATCGCCGGTGAACAGGTGGGCCTGGATGCCGACGCCGTCGAGTGGCACCCCGTCCTCGACGAGCCCGGTCACGAGGTCCAGGTACCCCTCGGCCTTGGGCTGGTCGTACTCCACGAGGACCTCGTTGACGAACAGCTCGTAGTCCGGGGCGATCGCATCGGCGCGGCGGATCGCCTCGGCGACGTAGTCCCGCCCCAGCACCGAGGAGAAGAGGTTGTCGGCGAGAGCGCCCCCGGCGACGGCCATCGGTTCGTTGACGACGTTGATGCGGTCGATGTCGGGATAGCGCTCGACGACCGCGGCGAGGTGGTCCTCGAGGGCGGTCCACATCTCGGTCGGATCGGTGATCGCCTCGAGCCACTCCGGGTTCAGGTCGAGCAGGTCCTGGCTCCACAGCCAGTGGAAGGCGTGGGTCGACAGGCCGTGCTCGGCGGCGAAGTCGTACATGGCGTCGGCGACGGCGAAGTCGTACTCCCCGCGGCGGGCCTGGAACGGCGCCATCCCCACCCCCAGGTTCGTGATCCGGTCGAACTCCCGGACAACCAGATCCCGGACGGGGTCGTCGACCACCAGATCCTGGATGTGCTCCTCGGGGTTGTCGCCGTTGATGTGCACGCCGACGGAGATGCCGGCGGCGGCCGCCGCCTCGCGCAGAGTGCAGTCCGGATCGCAGGGCAGCGAGTTCGACCGGCCGCCGTCCTGACCTTCGTCGGCCGGTCGACCGACGTCGGCGTCATCGCCGCCGCACGCCGCGGCGATCAGGGCGAGCGCCACGAGGCGCCCAGCCGTTCGTGGTCTCCCCCTGCGCATGCAGCGGACATCGTAAGACGGCGCGACCGCTAACGGCCTTCGGCCCGGCGACCGCGCACCGGTAGCCTCGGCGCGTCATGCCCGAGACCTTTCGTGCCCCTATCGGCACCCAGGACGTGCTGCCCCCGGCCTCCGCCCGCTGGCGCAACCTGATCGTCGCCTTCGCCGGCGTGGCCGAGCGGTTCGGCTACGGGCTGGTGCACGGGCCACTGTTCGAGGACATCGAGGTCTTCGAGCGCATCGGCCCCGGCACCGACGTCGTGCGCAAGGAGATGTACGACTTCCGCGACAAGGGCGAGCGCCACCTGGCGCTGCGCCCCGAGGCGACCTCCTCGGTGGCGCGGGCCTATATCCAGCACCGACCGCCGACGCCGTGGAAGGTGTGGTGCGTCACGCCGGGGTTCCGCTACGAGCGGCCCCAGGCCGGGCGCCTGCGCCAACACCACCAGGTCGACGTCGAGGCCATCGGCGTGGCCGACCCCGACCTGGACGTGGAGGTCATCGCCCTCGGCGCGGCGTACCTCGACGCCCTGGGACTGCGGGGCTGGCGGCTGGTGATCAACACCATGGGCACTCCCGCCGACCGCACCGCCTACGCCCGCACGCTGGCGGATTGGCTGCGCCCCCACGCCGACAGGGTGGCGCCCGAGGACCGGGAGAAGGTCGACACCCACCCCCTGCGCGTGCTCGACTCGAAGCGCCCCGAGACCCAGGCCGTCGTCGCCGAGGCGCCCCGCATCGCCGACACCCTTGACGCCGCCTCGCAGGCCCACTTCGAGCGCGTGCAGGACGGCCTGCGGGCGCTCGGCGTCCCCTTCGAGCTCGAGCCCGGCCTCGTTCGGGGGCTCGACTACTACACGCACACGCTGTTCGAGTTCCAGGGCACGGCGCTCGACACCGCCCAGTCGACCCTCATCGGCGGCGGCCGCTACGACGGCCTGGTCGAGCAGCTCGGCGGCCCGCCCACGCCTGGCATCGGCTTCGGCTCCGGCATCGAGCGGATGCTGCTGGCCTGCGACGCCGAGGAGGTGTTCGGTGCACCCGAATCGGTCCTCGATGCCTTCGTCGTCGACACGACCGACGGGGGCGCCGCCCGCGATATCACCGCCGAGCTGCGGGCGGCGGGGCTGCGCGCCGACCGGGCGTTCGACGGCCGGTCGATGAAGGCGCAGATGAAGGCTGCCGGTCGGTCCGGCGCGCCCGTCGCCGTCATCGTCGGGGCGCAGGAGGCCGCCGCCGGGACGGCCACCGTGCGCGACCTCACCCGCGGCGAGCAGGAGGTCGTGGCCCGCGACCGGCTCGCGGACGTCGTCCGCAAGCTGGCGGCGGGCGCCGGTGCGAGGCGCCCGTCATGACCGGTCCGGGACCGGCGACGGGGCTCCGCACCCACTGGTGCGGCGAGCTGCGGCCCGATCACGTCGGCGAGAAGGTGTCGCTCTGCGGGTGGGTGGCCCGCCGGCGCGAGCACGGCGAGCACTTGGCGTTCGTCGACCTGCGCGACCGCGAGGGCGTCGTGCAGTGCGTGGTCGACGGCTCGGCCGACGTGCGCAGCGAGTGGGTCGTGCGGATCACGGGCACGGTGCGGATCCGTCCGGAGGGCACGGCCAACCCCGCCCTGGCTACCGGCGAGGTGGAGGTGGCGGACTGCGACGTCGAGCTGCTGGCCCGGTCCGAGCCGCCGCCGTTGTCGCTGAACGAGCGCGTGGAGGCCGACGAGACCCTGCGCCTGCGGTACCGCTACGTGGACATGCGGCGGGACCGCATGCAGCGCAACCTGCGGGCCCGGGCAGTCGCCAACCGCGCCCTGCGGCGCTCGATGGAGTCCCAGGGGTTCGTCGAGATCGAGACGCCCATGCTCATCGCCTCGACCCCGGAAGGGTCCCGGGACTTCGTCACGCCGTCGCGCCTGCAGCCCGGCAGCTTCTACGCCCTGCCGCAGAGCCCCCAGCTCTTCAAGCAGCTCTGCATGGTGGGCGGCATCGACCGGTACTACCAGATCGCCCGCTGCCTTCGGGATGAGGACCTGCGGGCCGATCGCCAGTTCGAGTTCATGCAACTCGACATGGAGGCGAGCTTCGTGGGCCAGGCCGAGGTTCTCGGGTTCGTCGCAGAGGCCGTACGCGAGTGCGCCCTCGAGGTGACCGGGGACTCGGTCGGTGAGATCCCGTCGATCACCTGGCACGACGCCATGGAGCGCTACGGCGTCGACAAGCCGGACGTGCGCTTCGGCATGGAGCTGGTCGAGCTCACCGACGTGTTCGCCGACAGCGGCTTCCGGGCCTTCGCGGGGCAGTGCGTCAAGGGCATCCGCCTCGCCGGAGGCGGCGACGCAACCTCACGCAACCGGCTCGACGACCTCACCGACCAGGCCAAGCGCTGGGGAGCTAAGGGCCTGGTGTGGATGCGGGTGACCGACGAGGGCATCGACAGCCCAGTCGCCAAGTTCCTGTCCGACGGGGAGCTGGACAAGGTGAGCTCGGGACTGGGGGCTCAGGCCGGTGACCTGCTGTTCCTGGTGGCCGAC
Source organism: Acidimicrobiales bacterium (assembly GCA_035641055.1). Classification (GTDB taxonomy): domain Bacteria; phylum Actinomycetota; class Acidimicrobiia; order Acidimicrobiales; family VFJN01; genus DASQUK01. Next base: position 4,019 of record DASQUY010000079.1, read on the forward strand.
GACCGCCCGGTCGTGCGGCAGGTGCTGGGCCTGCTGCGGCTCGAGCTGAGCCGGCCGCCCGTGACCGAGGGCGGGCTCCAGTTCCTGTGGGTTGTCGACTTCCCGTTGTTCGAGGGGCTGGACGACGACGGCCGCCCGGTGCCCGCTCATCACCCGTTCACCATGCCGCACCCCGAGGACCTGGGGTTGCTGGCGGCCGACGACCCGGCCGACCTGCTACGGGTGCGGTCGCAGGCCTACGACCTGGTGCTGAACGGCTGGGAGCTCGGCTCGGGCTCGGTCCGGATCCACCGTGCCGACGTGCAGAGAGCGGTCTTCGGGGCGATGGGCCTCTCGGAGGACGAGGCGCGGCGGCGTTTCGGCTTCCTGCTCGACGCCTTCCGCTACGGTGCGCCGCCGCACGCCGGCTTCGCCTTCGGCATCGACCGTCTGGTGGCGCTGCTGGTGGGGGAGGAGAACATCCGGGAGGTCATCGCCTTTCCCAAGACGCAGTCGGGAACTGACCCCCTCACCGGCGCCCCCACGCCCATCGACCCCCGCCACCTGGCCGAGCTGGGCCTGCGCACGCTGCCCCCCAAGGCCTGAATTCCTCGAACTTGCGGTGGTTATCCCCCCTATGGGGTCGATAACCACCGCAAGTTGGGTGTTGGAACAGTGTCAGAGGCGATCGAGGAGGTCGGCGAGCACCTCGTCGACGTCGTCACGGCGCCGGCGCCAGCGGCTGCCGAACACGCGCACCCCGCCGACCCCGACGGCGGCGCCGACGGGCGGGGCGGCGATGAGAAGGGCTGGCTCGGCGGCCAGCGCCCCGCCCAGGCCCATGAG
>DASQUY010000080.1:0-2632 GCA_035641055.1 Acidimicrobiales bacterium
GCGGCCGCTCTGGCCGCCGAGGCGGAGAGTGTCAAGACCGCGACCGAGGGGACGCGCAACCACAGGCTGAACCGGGCTGCCTTCGCCCTCGGCCAACTCGTCGCCGCCGGCTACCTGGATCCCGACGTCGTCGTCGCCACGCTGACCGAGGCTGCACTCGCCGCCGGTCTCACCGCGGCGGAGACCCGGGCCACGATCGCCAGCGGCCTGCGCGCCGGCACGGCCCGGCCACGCCACCCCGCCCGCTAGGCACACACCGGCGACTGTCGGCGTCGACGGCAGCGCTCGTCTCGGAGGGGTCGCTGCGTTCCGCGGCGCCGTCCGATCTGCCGCGGTGGCCCCGGCGTCGGTGGCGCACGGTCCCTACCACGGCCCGCCGGGGTGTCCACCGGACGGCTCGACCCACTCGCTCGCCGCTGGCTCGCTCGCTAGGGCCGCTGCGCTCTCGCCTCGCCTGCGGCGCCGCTGGACACCGCGACGACGGGCCGTGGTGGCCGGGCCCTGCCGCCGACGCTTCCGGGGCCGCCGGCAGCCACCAGGATCCACGCCCCGGCGAAACGGAGATCGCCCTCATGGACGAGCTCGAGCGCCTCACCTTCACCCCGTGGCCCGACCCGCTCATCGACCCGTACGGCCAGCACCCCGACGGTGACTGGAGCCGCCTGGCCTGGCTCCCGGTCATCGGACCCAGCTCGTGGCTGGTGTGGGGAACCCTCACCCGCCAGCTGCACCACGACCGGCAGGTCACCTGGGACCTGGGCGAGCTGGCGGTGACCCACGGCCTGGTCGGCGGCACCGGCCGCAGCAGCGTCATCCGGCGCACGATCTCCCGCCTGTGCCAGTTCCACATCCTGGCCCCACTCGACGGCGACGACCGCTACCTGGTGCGGATGTCAGCCCCGCCGCTCAGCCACCGGCAACTGCGCCGGCTCCCCGACTGGGTCGCGGAGCTGCAACGCCAGATCTTTGTCCAGACCACACGCCGACAGACGGCGTAGCGGACGCACCGGGCCGGTCACCCGGGTCGGGGAAGCCCAGGGACCGGCCCCTGCGCCGCGTGCCGGACGGATTGCACCGGGTCCCGGCCACCATCCGGCAGAACTCCCTCGTCGCTGGCAGCCACAGGATCACTGCTCGGCGCCGGACTCCGTGGGACGTCCCATCCGACCGTTCCCCCGCTCCCGGAGCGCTCCCCCGGGGGCGGGCCTACGCGCCCACAGGCACCCGGGATGTGGGTAGGCCGGTTCCATGCCGGGCGGCTTGCTGTCAAAGGCTGCGCGAGGCGGCGAGGGGGACCGGGCTGCGAGCCTCCGCTGCGCGGAGGTCTCGCCCTCGCCGGCGGCGCGCCCTCGCCGCCCCATGACCGGCGCCGCCGGCATGGAGGGGCCGCTCACAGAGCGGCAGCGCACCGGAGCGCTGCCGCTCGGACCCGCCGAGCGCACACCCCACGTCGAGGAGGTTTCTCATGGCTGCGTAGTTCGAATCCGGGTTCAGCGTCCGTGAGCCGACGTGGCACGGCCGCGGTCTGGTGCTGGACGACTACCCGGGGTCCTGGGACGAGGCCCGGGTCCTCGCCAGCCTGGACTGGGAGCCCGAGATCGCCCCCCTCTACGTCGCCACCGACACCCCCGCGGCCCCCGGTACGAGCAGCTGGCCCAGTTCAAAAGGCGATCCGCCGCAGCGACACCGGCGCCGTCCTGGCCGTCAGCTCCGAGACCTACGAGGTGATCAGCCACGCGCAGATGGGTGAGCTGGTCGAGGCCATCCTCGAACAGCCCAAAGCGGCCGCCAGTTCACGTTCCGGCACACCCGCAACGTCGCCAACCGCATCACCGACGCCAAAGCGGCCGTGGCCGGGCTGCGCTCCGAGTCCCGTCAGTGGCTCGACCTGGCCCGGGAGCTGTCCCTCATCCCCGTCGACGAGCGGCGGTTCAACCACTTCCTGTCCGAGTTCCGCACCGTCCCCCTCCGGCGACATCGTGTCTCAGCGGGTGCGGGACAACATCGACCGGGCCCGAGCCATCTTCCGGTCCCTCTACCTCGACTCGCCCACCACCCAAGGCGTGCGCGGCAGCGCCTACGGGCTGGTGCAAGCAGCGGGCGAGTACTTGGACCACGTCCGCGGCTACCGCAGCCACGACAGCTCCCTGGGCCGGACCCTGCTGCGCCCCGAGCCCCTCAAGGCCAAGGCCGTGGCCATCGCCGGCCCACGTTGGCGGGCGTGGTCGCGCACACCTCTGCGGCTGCTGTCCTGCTTGGCGGGCCTCTCGGGGCGGCGGGGTGGCGGTGGGAGTCGACCGGCCGGGTCGGCTGGCCGGGGGTCCCTACCACGGCCTGCGGGGGTGTCCAGCGGACGGCTCGACCCACTCGCTCGCTTGCTCGCTCGCTAGGGCCGCTGCGCTCTCGCCTCGCCTGACGGCGCCGCTGGACGCCCCGGCGCTCGGCCGTGGTGCACGGGACCCGCAGCCGACCCGGCCGGGGCCGTCGGCTGCCACCAGCGCACCGCCCCGCAGACAGGAGCCACCATGAGCGACACGCCCGCCTTGCGCATCGACGTCGACGGCACCGTGACCGCCTTGCCCGACGCCAGCTACGAGACCATTCACCTCGGTGTCGGTGGGTGGATCGAGGC
>DASQUY010000081.1:0-3896 GCA_035641055.1 Acidimicrobiales bacterium
CGGCGATCCTGGGCCGCCTCAACGAGATGCTGCTCCGCCAGACGGCCGAGCGAGTGGGCGGCGAGGACGCCGGGTCCCCGCTCAGCCCGCAGTTCTGCACCGTGCTGGTGGGGGCGGCGAAACCGACGCCGCGGGGCGTCGACCTCGTCGTGTGCTGCGGGGGCCATCCGCTGCCGCTCGTGGGGCGGGCGGTCGGCCGGGTCGAACCGGTCGGCGTCCCCGGCACGCTGCTGGGTGTGACCGAGGATGTGAGCCTGACCGACACGGTCGTCCACCTCGATCCCGGAGAAGCGCTGGTCTGCTACACGGACGGGCTGATCGACCGCCGAGACGGCAAGCGGGTCTTCGGCGAGGAGGGCGTCGTGAAGGCGCTCTACCAGGGTCGGAGGATGGCGGCCACCGAGCTGGCCGAGCTCATCGAGTCGGAGGCGGTGACGTTCGTCGACGACGAGCCGACCGACGACATGGCGGTGCTGGCGCTCCGGGCGTCCCCCTAACCACGCCAATCACGAACTTGCGGTGGTTATCGGGGTCATAGCCCCTCTAACCACCGCAAGTTCGGAAGAGGTGGGGTATGGGACCGCGTCAGGCGCCGGCGATGAAGGCCTCGAGGGCGTCGCGGGCGACGTCGTCGTGGATCTGAGTGGGCGGCGACTTCATGAGGTACTGGCACGCGGGCAGCACCGGCCCGCCGACGCCGCGGTCGAGCGCCAGCTTGGCGCAGCGCACGGCGTCGATGATGACGCCGGCCGAGTTCGGCGAGTCGTGCACCTCGAGCTTCAGCTCGACGGTGAGGGGCACGTCGCCGAAGTTGCGCCCCTCCAGGCGGATGAACGCCCACTTGCGGTCCTCGAGCCACGGCACGTGGTCGGACGGGCCGATGTGGACGTCGTGGTCGGTGATGCCGGCTTCGATCTGGCTGGTGACCGACCGCGTCTTCGACACCTTCTTGGACCGCAGGCGCGACCGCTCCAGCATGTTCATGAAGTCCATGTTCCCGCCGAAGTTGAGCTGGTAGGTGTGGTCGATCGTCGTGCCCCGGTCCTCGAACAGGCGGGCCAGGTTGCGGTGGACGATGGTGGCGCCCACCTGCGACTTGATGTCGTCGCCCACGATCGGCAGACCGGCCTCGGCGAAGCGGGCGGCCCAGTCGGGATCGGAGGCGATGAACACCGGGATGGCGTTGACGAACGCCACGCCGGCGTCGAGGCACGCCTGGGCGTAGTGCTTCTGCGCCTGCTCGGACCCGACGGGCAGGTAGGACACCAGCACGTCGGCCCGGGCGTCGCGCAGTGCCTGGGCGACGTCGACGGGCTCGGCGGGCGACTCCTCGCACTGCTGGCGGTAGTACTCGCCGAACCCGTCCAGCGTCGGGGCGCGCAGGACCGGTACCCCCAGCGCCTGCACGTCGGCGAAGCGGATCGTGTTGTTGGGCCCGGCGGCGATGGCCTTGGCCACATCGAGGCCCACCTTGTCGGCGTCGACGTCGAACGCGGCCACGACCTCGACGTCCCGAATGTGATACCCCCCGAGCTCGACGTGCATGAGGCCCGGAACCTGGTCGGCCGGGTCGGCGTCCTTGTAGTACTCGAGGCCCTGCACGAGCGAGCTGGCGCAGTTCCCTACGCCGGCGATGGCGAGTCGGATTGTGCTCATGGGTTTCCTCCACTCTCGGTTTCGGTGCCCGCCTCGGTCTGGTCGCGCGAGATGGCGGCCCGTTCGGCGGCGATGAGCCGGTCGAGCCACGCCAGGTCGGCGTCGATCGCGGCGGTGTCGCGCTCGAACAGCGAGCGCAGGTAGGTGTTGGGCCGGCCGGGGGAGGCGGCCGGGCTGCGGCGCACGTCGCGGCGCTGGGTGAGATCGCGGCGGCGCCGCTCGAAGAGCTGGAGCCGCTCGGGGGGCGCCAGGGTGGCGCAGAAGGCCACCCGCACGGCGAAGTCCCGGTCGTCGCTGACGTCGGGATCGACCAGCAGCTCGTGGAGGTGCTGCCGGCCGGTGTCGGTGATGCCGTAGACCTTCTTGCCCCTCGCGCCCCGCACCGCACCCGCTTGGCGGCGCTGCGACCGGAAGGCCGCCAGCTCGCCGACGAGCGAGCCGGTCATCGGCGCCCGCGGCGCGGTGGCCGCGGGACGGCTGGAGACGGCCTTGACGTAGCCCGCCTTCTCGAGCCGGCCGAGGGCGGGGTACAGCGACCCGAACGACACGGCGAGCCGCCGGCCCAGCATGTCGCCGAGGCGTTTGCGCAGCTCGTAGCCGTGGAGGTCGTTCTCTTCGAGGAGGCCGAGGATGGCGAGGTCGAACATCATGCAGGGACGATAAAGCGAACCGTCATATCGGATCGATATATGGGCCCCCAGTGTGCCGGGACCACCGGTGAACGTCAACCCGGCACCACCTGGGCGTTCTGGGTGCAGCACTGCGGTCATATGCCGCACAGCTGCACCCAGTTCGCGGAGGGGTTCGCACCCGGGGACGTCAAGACTCCGGACACGGGCGGCGGCGCGGCCGCTACCGTGACGGCGTGAGCTTGCGGCCAGAGACGATCCGGGGCACGACCCGCGGGGCCTCCGACGGGAGCGCGGTGGTCGACTATCGCCTCACGCGCCAGCAGGTGGTGCGCCAGTACCGCAAGGGCCGTCTCTCCCGCGAGGAGGTGTGCGACGCCCACCCGGAGCTCCGTCGGGCCGCACTGATGGCGAGCCGCCCCACGAGCGAGAGCTGTCCGATCTGCGAGGACGGCGAGCTGGCGCACGTGACGTATGCGTTCGGTCCCCGGCTGCCCCCGGGTGGGCGGTGCATCACCACGACGGGGGAGATGGCCCGGCTGTCCCGCGGGCGGGCACTGGTGACGTGCTACGTGGTCGAGGTGTGCCCCGACTGTGCCTGGAACCACCTGACCCGGGCCTTCCAGATCGGTGGCAGCTGATCCGTCGACGTGGTGTGGGCGGCCGCAGCCGTTAATCTCGTGCCGGGAATGGCTGGGTTCCGCGATGACGACCGGTCGGGCGCGCATCTGCGTCCTCGAGGTGCACCTCGCGCGGTCCGACCTAACGGGGCCGGGCGCCTTGACGGGTCGGGTCGAGCCGCCGGCCCGCGGCGACGGCCGCCTCCGGGCGGACGCCCGGCTGGTCCCGGTCGGGCTCCGCAGGGCCCGGGCCGCAGGGGCGGCCGCGGACCTGGTGGACCCCGCCGCGACGGGATGACCGGTGAGGGTGGCTGGCGGGCCCGACGCCGTCGCCGGCGCCAGCGCCGCCGCCAGAAGCGCAGCCTGCTGTGGCGGCTGCGCCGGCCGCTGTACCTGATCGGCCTGGTGATGCTCGCCGGCGCCGCCGGCGTCGGCGTGCTCTTCGTCCAAACCGAGCTGCCCGAGGTCGAGGCGCTGACCCAGTCGAGCTACTTCTGCGCGTCCGACGTCGAGGCCGGGCGGTGCCGGGCGCAGAATGCCATGGCGAGGATCCAGGCCGAAGGGGACGGCGAGCGCGTCAACGTCTCGCTGGAGGAGATGCCCCAGGTTCTGATCGACGCCGTCATTGCCGTCGAGGACCGGGACTTCTTCGAGCACCGGGGCGTCGACCCGATCGGCATCGCCCGGGCGCTCTATCAGGACGTGCGGGGCAGCGAGGTGACACAGGGCGGTTCCACGATCACCCAGCAGTACGTGAAGACCGCGTTCGACCTCACTCGCGAGAAGTCGGTCACCCGCAAGATCAACGAGGCGGTTCTCAGCGTCAAGCTCGAGCAGGAGATGTCGAAGGAGGAGATCCTCGAGGGCTACCTCAACACGATCTACTTCGGCCGGGGCGCGTACGGCGTGGGGGCCGCGGCCGAGGCCTACTTCGGCAAGGACGTGCGGAACATCGGGCTGCCCGCCGCCTCGTTCCTGGCCGGGCTGATCC
>DASQUY010000082.1:0-2922 GCA_035641055.1 Acidimicrobiales bacterium
CAGATGGGCGTCCCGACGCCGGAGGACGTGTGAAGCGATCCATCGACTTCGCCTTCGACGACCACCCCGCCGGGGACGAAGAGAAGGCCCGCGTCGCCTGGTCGGTGGCGGTCGTCGACGACTGCGATGGATGCGACGACCTGCGCGTCGAGCTGACCGTGGAGGACGAGGGCGCCAGAGGCACCGGCGTCACCGGGCACCTGGCGCCCGCCACCGCCCGCCGGCTCCGGGCGGCCCTCGGCACCGCCCTCCGCGAGGTGGGCGAAGACCCGGGCCCCTAGACATCGTTCTGGTCGTAGCTGTGCGGTCATATGCCGCACAGCTACGACCAGTTCGCGTTGCGGGGGCAACTCCCCTCGATGCGTGGCCGGGATCGCGCCTATCGTGCCACTGGCGGCGCCCGCCTCTGAACCGGTGGCGTCCCCCTGACGCCGTGGCCAGCGAGGGTACGAGATGCACCTCGAGTTCACCGACGAGCAGCTGGAGCTCCGGGAGAGCGCACGCGCCATGCTCGCCAAGGAGTGCCCCCCACGACTCGTCCGGGAGGTGGCGAGAGGCGGCGACGCGGCCGAGGCCCTCCGCACCCAGCTCAACTGGGTGGGCTGGCCGGCCCTCACCATCGATGTCGACCTCGGCGGCCTCGGTCGCAGCTTCGTCGAGCTGGCCGTCGTGCTCGAGGAGCTGGGACGGGTTGCCGCCCCCGGGCCGTTCCTCGCCACCATGACCCAGTTCGTGCCGGCCGTGCGCGAGGCCGGCACCCGCGCCCAGGTCCACCGGTTCCTGGCGGCGGTGGCGGCCGGCCAGCTCAACGGCACGCTCGCCGTCCACGAGGGCGGCCGCTGGGACCCGTTCAGCATCGGGGCCACCGCCAGCCGCGACGGCGACGGTTGGGTGCTCAGCGGCCGCAAGCGCCAGGTCCTGGCTTACGCCGAGGTCGATGAGATCGTGGTCGCTGCCCGGCGCTCGTCAGGATCCCTCGGGCTGTTCGTGGTGCCCGCCGCCGACATCAGCTTCGCCCGCGTCGACAGCCTCGACGGCACGCGTTCGCTCGGCAACCTCGAGCTCGACGGGGTGTGGGTGCCGGATGCTCGGATGCTGGGCGACCCCGATGCCGACGCCACCCCCGCGGTCGCCGCCACGCTCGCGGAAGCGACCGTCGGCATGGCCCTCGACACCATCGGCGTGTGCGACGCACTGTTCCAGCGCTCGCTCGATATGGCCCTCGGGTCGACCGCGGCGCAGGCCGCGGCCCCCGAGGCCACGGACCCTGCGACCACCACGCGCGCCGTCATCAGCGCCACGCTGAGCAATGGTGCCGCGGGCGACGGCGACGAGCCGGCGGTCGACGGTCGCGGCGTGGCGCGCACCCCAGGGCAGGCGACCAGACACGCGCTCGCCGAGATGCTCGTTGCGCTCGAGCAGGCGCGCGCCATCGTCTACCAGGCGACGGCGGCGGTGGCGGAGGGGCACGAGCGGGCCGCGCTGGTGGCCTCCGAGGCCAAGGCCGCGGTCGGGGCGTGCCAGCGCACGGTCACCGCCCGCAGCCTGGAGACCCACGGTCGCGGACCGCACCGCGCCGAGGCCCAGCTCTGGGTACGCCGGGCCCAGGCGGACGAGCTGCTGCTCGGGTCGTCCGCCGATCACCGTCGCATCGTCGCCGACGGGCTGTTCCGCGCCGCCAAGCGCCAGGCCGCCACCGCCGGCCTCGGGGCCGTCCTGGGGCTGTGATCTGACCAACTTGCGGTGGTTATCGGGGCTATAGCCCCCGTAAGCACCGCAAGTTCGGGTCTTCAGGTGGCCTGCAGGCCGAGGACACGGGCCGCCACCCGGTCGTGCTCGGCCGGGCGACTGACGGCGGCCGACTCGGCCAGCGCCGTCAACCACTGGAGCGGCCAGGCACCGCCCGGCCCGGGGAACGGGCCGTCGAGCCCCAGATCGAGACCGTCGCCCCCGAGCGCCTCGGCACCCGCCCGATAGACACGCTCGGACAGCTCCTGGGCAAGCAGCGGCAGCATCGCGACCTCGGGCGCGGGGCGGCCGGACGCCTCCTTGGCGAACGCCCGGTACGCCAGTGCCCGGGCGCCGTCGGCGTCGACCCGCAGCGCCGCCACCGAGTCACGGAACACGGGATCGTGGGTCAGCCCCCGGGCATGACCGGTGACGACGAGGGCCTCGATGGCGCGCCGTGCGTCGAGCAGGCGGGTGATCCAGCGCGCCGAGCGCTCGTGGGCCCGCGCCGCCTCCGCCACGCCCCCACCGTTGGCCGGGCCGATCACGGCGCCGGGCTCCACGGCCACGTCGTCGAAGATGAGCTCGTCGGGATCGTGGCGCGGGTCGGTGAGATCGGGACGCAGCGGCCGCACGACCCCCGGAGACCGGAGGTCCACGACCAGCACGGCAGCCTCGCCGGTCCGGCTCCCTCCGCCGTGCGCGATCCGCGCCGCGCACAGGCACGCATCCGCATGCTGTGCACCCGGCGGAGCGGGCTGGCTGCCACTGACCACCAGCTCGCCGTCGCGCTCGTCGACCGCGAACGCCGAGGTAACTGCCGCGCCGTTGGGCGGCAGATCCTCCTCCCGCACCGCCAGGCACCACGTCATCTCACCCCGCAGCGTCGGCAGCGCCCAGCGCTCCCGCTGCTCGTCCGTACCGTGCTCGACGAGGACCGGCGCGCACACGTCGAGGCCCTGCGGGTTGAGTGAGCGGGGCACCTGCCGGCGCGACATCTCCTCGAGGCACACGAGATGCTCCACCGGCCCCGCCCGGCGCCCGCCCAGCCCCGAGGGCCAGCGCGGCACCAACCAGCCGGCGTCGAACAGGGTGCGCTGCCAGTCGCGGGCCCAGTCGGGGACCTGGCCGCTCGACAGCGGTGGCTCGACCGCCCGCAGCAACGGCGGTGCCTGCTCGTCGAGCCACGCGGCG
>DASQUY010000083.1:0-2102 GCA_035641055.1 Acidimicrobiales bacterium
CGAGGGATCGATCCTCGATCGTTCTGTCCTCGATGAGGCATTCGACGGTGTCGATGCCGTCGTGCATCTTGCCGCCCGGCCATCGGTTCCTCGATCAATAATCGATCCCACGACCAGCCATGAGGTGAACGCCACGGGTACGATCGAGGTTCTGGAGGCCGTGCGAAGGCATGCAATCCGTTACGTGATTGTCGCTTCGTCATCGTCGGTGTACGGCGCCAACCCGGTGCTGCCCAAGCGCGAGGACCTCGTGCCGATGCCCGTGTCGCCCTACGCCGCCTCGAAGGCGGCGGCCGACGCCCTGGCCCAGCAGGCCTGGCTGGGCCACCGCCTGCCGGTGATCCGGGTCCGTGCCTTCAATCACCTCGGCCCCGGCCAGACCGACCGGTTCCTGGCCCCGTCTCTGGCGGCGCGCATCGCCCGCAACGAGCGCGACGGCGGCGAGGAGGTGCCCATCGGGAACATGACGCCGCGGCGCGACGTCACCGACGTGCGCGACGTCGTGCGCGCCTACCGCCTGCTCGTCGAGCGCGGCGAGCCCGGCGAGGCCTACAACGTGTGCACCGGCCGGGCCGTCGCCGTCAAGGAGATCGCCGACCTGCTGCTGGGCATGGCCCGCCGCCCCATGCGGCTCGTCAGCGACCCGGCCCTCGAGCGGCCCGTCGACATCCCGGTGCTGGTGGGCGACAACACCCGCCTGGCCCGGGCCACCGGCTGGTCCCCCACCATCCCGCTGGAGCGGACGCTGGCCGACGTACTGGCTGATTGGCGGTCGCGCCTTGGCGGCTGAGAGCCTGGCCGGCCTCCCCGATGAGGAGAGAAGACCTTGACCAAGCGAGCGCTCATCACCGGCATCACCGGCCAGGACGGCTCCCACCTGGCGGAACTCCTGCTCGAGCGGGGTTACGAGGTGCTGGGGATGGTCCGGCACACCAGCATCGTGAACTGGGAGCGGGTCGCGCACCTGCAGGACCGCATCACGTTCGTCCACGGCGACGTGCTGGACGAGGTGTCGCTGCTGTCGATCCTCCAGGAGCACCGTCCCCACGAGGTCTACAACCTGGCGGCGCAGTCGTTCGTCCCCACGTCCTGGCAGCAGCCGGTCCTCACCAGCGAGTTCACGGCGCTGGGCGTGACCCGCATGCTCGACGCCATCCGCATGGTGGATCCCGACATCCGCTTCTACCAGGCGTCGTCGAGTGAGATGTTCGGGAAGGTGGTGGAGACCCCCCAACGCGAGACGACGCCCTTCTACCCCCGCTCGCCCTACGGCGTCGCCAAGGTCTACGGCCACTGGATCACGGTGAACTACCGCGAGTCCTACGAGCTCCACGCCACCAGCGGGATCCTGTTCAACCACGGGGGGCCGCGCCGCGGCCTCGAGTTCGTCGAGCGCAAGGTGTCGCACGGCGTGGCGCAGATCAAGCTGGGGCTGGCCGACGAGCTGCGGCTGGGCAACCTCGACTCGAAGCGCGACTGGGGCTACGCCGGCGACTACGTCGAGGCCATGTGGCTGATGCTGCAGCAGGACCACCCCGACGACTACGTGATCGCCAGCGGCGAGACGCACTCGGTGCGCGAGCTCTGCCAGATCGCGTTCGACCGCGCCGGGCTCGACTGGGAGAAGCACGTGGTGATTGACGAGCGGTTCTTCCGGCCCGCCGAGGTCGACCTCCTGGTGGGTGACGCCTCGAAGGCCCGCAAGGTGCTCGGCTGGCGGCCGAGGACCAGCTTCGAGGAGCTGGTCAACCTGATGGTCGACGCCGACCTCGCGCTGCTCGAGGGGAAGCTCAAGGGCATCTCGTGAGCGTCGGGCCCGTTGCCGTCCTGGCGGGCGGTGTCGGCGCCGCCCGGCTGCTGTCCGGGCTCGTGCGCGTCGTGCCGCCCGCCGACGTGACCGCCATCGTCAACACGGGCGACGACATGGTGCTGCACGGGTTGGCGATCAGCCCCGACATCGACACGGTCGTCTACACCGTGACGGGCGCCATCGACCCCGAGCGGGGCTGGGGCCTGCGGGACGAGTCGTGGGGGGCGATGGAAGCGCTCGAACGCTACGGGGGCCACACCTGGTTCCGGCTGGGGGACCGCGACCTGGCGAC
>DASQUY010000084.1:0-4194 GCA_035641055.1 Acidimicrobiales bacterium
CCCGATCGCCGGGGGCGAGGACGAACTGCAGCTCGGTGACCCACTGGTCCCGCCCGCTGGTGCAGTCGAGGTACACCTCCCGGCTGTCGATGCGCCCGTCCTGCCGCTCCTCGTAGAGGGCGCAGCTCGGCCCGGTCGGCATCGTCCCGGTGCGCTCCAGCTCGCCCTCCAGCGTGGTGTAGAGCCGCTCGAATAGCGGGGCGAAGTCGACGTCGAAGCCGGCGGCGGGTTCGCTCACGGTGGCGAGGTGCCGGGCATCGAGGGGTTTGACGACGATGGCGGTGTCGATGTCGGCCATGGCGCTGTCTCCGTTCAGTAGGTCGATGCGGGCTGCCACGCGGGCCAGGCGCCGTCGCTCCTCCTCGGCCGCTCGCTCGGCTTCGGTCCGGCGGAGCCGGAGCATGCCGAGCAGCTCGTCGCGGCTGAGGTCGCGCTCGGTCATGCGGGCGATCTCGGCCAGGCTGAAGCCCAGGTCCTTGAGGACCAGGATCCGGTTGAGCACGGGGAGCTGGGCCGCCCGGTAGTACCGGTAGCCCGTCGTCTCGTCGACGACCGCCGGCTCGAGGAGGCCGACCTCGTCGTAGTGGCGGAGCGTCCGCACCGACACCTTGGCGAGTTGCGCGAATTGCCCGATCCCGAACATGGCCCCCTCAGTGATGCCACCTTCCGCGACGTGAGAGTCAAGCGTCGGCGGCCGCCACGTGGTAGGCCTCGGTGAGGAGCTCGCCGAGGCCGTCGTCGAGATCGGCCGGCTCGGCGATGTTCGCCACGTGGAAGTATCGGCCCCCGTAGCGGACGACCTTGCGCACGATCGTGCGGTGGCGGGCGGGGCGCGGCAGCGAGAACGACAGGGCGACCCAGCGCTGCATCGGTCGCAGCTCGGCGAACTTCCGGGGGTTCTTCAGGAAGATGCCGACCGACACCGGCTCGACGTGCACGGGTCCGACGCCGGCGAGGTGGTCCATGACCGCATCGAACACGGGCCGCTCGTGGGCGGGTCCGGTCGAGAAGTACTCGTCCACCGTCATCGCCGGCGCGCACTCGTGTGACTGCCGGGAACGGCCGAACTGCCGTCCGCACTCGGGGCAGGTCCATCCGGTCACGGGCACAGCCTGCCGTACCGGACGGCGCTGGGGTATCAGTTGCTCCCGGAGCTGCGTTCGACGACGCGCCGGTGATGCTCGTCGACCACGACCGAGGCGAGCAGGGCCGACACCCCGGCGACCCAGATGGGCCAGGAGAGGGTTGCCAGCCCCACGGTCAGGAGGACCGCGCCCCCGGCGAGGAGCAGGAACACGGTGACGACCGCGGCGATCTCGGCTCGATACAGGGCCCGGAGGCGCTGCACGAAGGCGGGATCATCCTGGACGAGCCCCTGCTCGATCTGCCTGAAGGCCAGGTTGAGCTGGTCGTCGTTCATCGGCCACCTCCCTGTGGTCGGTAGCCCGCGGCGGTTGGTTCCAAGGATAGGCGGCGGTCGTGGCGGCCGCCCGTCCGGGGTCTATACTGAAGTAAATGCTTCATCATGAGCCGCTCGATCGCGTCTTCCACGCCCTCGCCGACCCGGGCCGCCGCTCGATGGTCGAGCGACTGTCGCGGGGGCCGGCGTCGGTGAGCGACCTGGCCGAGCCGCTCGACATGACGCTGACCGCGGTCGTCCAGCACGTCCGGGTGCTCGAGGCCAGCGGCCTCGTGACCTCGGCCAAGCGGGGCCGCGTGCGCACCTGCCGGCTCCACGCGCCGACGCTGCGGGCTGCGGAGGCGTGGATCCTCGACCGCCGGCGGCAGTGGGAGCGGCGCCTCGACCGGCTCGGCGACGTCCTCGGCAATCCCCCCGATCACCCGGAGGAACCCCCCACATGACCCCCCGCCCCGTCGTGCACGACACCTTCACCCTCGAACGGGACTACCCCGTCCCCCCGGCGCGGGTGTTCGGGGTGTTCGCCGACCTCGCCACGAAGAAGCGGTGGTTCGCCGGCGAGGAGGGCTGGGTCGCCACCAGCGAGCACACGCTCGACTTCCGGGTCGGGGGCCGCGAGCACGAGAGCAGCGGGCCCCCGGAGGGGCCGTCGCACAGCTTCGACGCCGTCTACCACGACATCGTGCCCGACCAGCGGATCGTCTACAGCTACACGCTGTCCCTCGACGAGCGGCCGATCTCCGTGTCGCTCACGACGATCGAGATCTTCCCGCGGTCCGAGGGATCACGGCTGCGCCTGACGGAGCACGGCGCATACTTCGAGGACGGTGAGCCGGCGCCGCGCCGGCACGGGACCGGCGAGCTCCTCGACGCCCTCGGCCGCGTCCTGTCGACTCTGAGCGACGACGCGTGAACACCAACGCAGACACCGTGACGGTCGCCACCCAGGTCGAGTCCCCCGCGCCAACGGGCCACCACGCCCCGAGGCCTTACATGTGCCGGAGGCGGTGCGGGCGCTGCGGCGCCCGCACTTCGCCGACGGCAAAGAAAGGAGACACCGATGGCAAAGCTACGCGTGCACAACTTCTCGATCTCGCTCGACGGGTACGGCGCCGGGCCCGACCAGAGCGTCGACAACCCGCTCGGCGTGGGCGGCGAGAGCCTGCACGAGTGGGCGCTCGCCACCCGCGGCGGTCACAAGATGATGGGCAAGGACGGCGGCGACGAGGGCCTCGACGACGAGTTCTGGGCCCGGGGCGAGGAGGGCATCGGCGCCACCATCATGGGCCGCAACATGTTCGGCCCGATCCGCGGGCCCTGGGGCGACGAGCCGCCCTTCCACCATCCGGTCTTCGTGCTGACCCACCATCCCCGCTCGCCGGTCACCATGCAGGGCGGGACCACGTTCCACTTCGTGGACGACGGCATCGAGGCGGCGCTCGAGCGGGCGGTCGACGCCGCCGGCGGCGCCGACGTCAGGCTCGGCGGCGGGGCGGCCACCATCCAGCAGTACCTGCGCGCCGGCCTGATCGACGAGCTGCACCTGCCGGTCGTGCCCATCCTGCTGGGCGGCGGCGAGCGGCTCTTCGACCGCCTCGACGGTGGCCCCGACGGCTACGAGTGCGTCGAGCTCGTCTGCTCCCCGGCGGTCGCCCACGTCCGCCTCGCCCGATCGGCGTCCTGACTCCCTAAGCGAGGGCGGTGAGGGTGCGCTCCCCACCGAGGTCGCCGGCGGTCGCCGGGACGATGGCCACCTCGTCGAGCCCGGCCGCTTCGTACGCCCGGAGCCGCCCCCGCACGGTCTCCGCGTCGCCGACGAGGCCGACCGTGCCGGCGGCCTCGGGCGGCAGCGCCGCCAGGACCTCGCCGGGATCGGCGCCCGCGCCCGCCCGCCGCACGGCCTCCCCGAAGCCGGCGGCGGTGAACATCTCGGCGTAGCCCGCCACCGTGAGGTAGCCGGCGATGCTGACCAGGAGCTGCGTCGTGGACTCGGGCGCCGGGTCGACGGCCGCCGGGAGCCACGCCGCCAGCGTCGGCCTCCGGCCACCCGCCCGCTCGGCGGCGGCGTCCAGCTTCCCCCGCAGCTCGCCGACCTGGTCGGGAGACACGAGGTCGAGCAACATGCGGTCGGCGTGCCGGGCGGCGACGGCGATGGCCCGGTCGCCGAAGGCGGCCACCGTGAGCCGGCCGCCGGGCGGGTCGAGCCGGCGCCGGAAACCGGTGGCCGGGACGGGCTCGCCGCCGGGGGCCGTCGCCTCCCCGTCGAGCCGGGCGCGCACGGCCTCGGCGCTGGCGGCGAGGGTGGCGGCGGCCCCGGTCCGCGACACACCGTGGAACCCCTCCACCACCCGCACGCTCGACGTGCCCAGCGCCACCCCAATCGGCCGGCCACAGACGGCGGCGACCGATGCCGCGCCCCGGACGATCGTCGCCGGGTCCCGCACCGACACCGCCAGCGGCCCGGCGGTGATCGCCGCCTGCTCGGTGGTCACGCCGATGGCGGCGGCGAGGGCGAACGCATCCCAGGTCGGCCCCTCGCCGACCCACAGCTCGCCGTACCCGAGCCGATCGGCCCGGGAGGCCACCTCGAGGGCCTCCGTGGGCGGCCGGTCGTCCTCCCGGGCGGCGACGACCACGCTGATGTCCATCGGCTCACCGTAGGGGTTCAGTCCGGGAGCTGCGGCACCGACAGGCCGGGGCCACGGCCGACCAGCGCGGCGCGGGTGACGGCGGCGGACCCGAAGCGGTCGCGGATCGTGTCGAGCGTCCCGTCG
>DASQUY010000085.1:0-2853 GCA_035641055.1 Acidimicrobiales bacterium
ATCGCAACGCTGGTCGGCGCGTCTCTCGCAGAGCCCACGAGCGCCTGACGAGCGGTTTCGCGTTCGGCCCCGAAGTTGACCATCGGAGCTTCTCGGGACCTGCTCGACCCTCGCGTTCGCCGGACACGAGCAGCGCCTCAAACACATTGCTGGCGGGGATAGCGCAGCGCCCGCCGGCAAGTCCGTGCTCGACGGCGAGGTGGGCCCCGCCCAGGTTCGACCGCGGCGAACCCGACGTGTTCTGCATCCCCCAGCCCAATATCCCGACGCGAGATGAGCAGCGCCCATCCTCAATGCGCCG
This sequence comes from Acidimicrobiales bacterium, assembly GCA_035641055.1. GTDB lineage: Bacteria > Actinomycetota > Acidimicrobiia > Acidimicrobiales > VFJN01 > DASQUK01. The sequence continues at coordinate 302 of DASQUY010000085.1, forward strand.
TTCCAGGGCACGCAACTGCGGTCACGTCGTAGCGTCAAATCGGCTATTCGGATTTCAGGCTATTCGGATCTCAGCGGGGCGTGGTGGTGGCCAGTAGGTCCCAGTTGGGGTGTCCGGCGTAGAGCAGGGCGCGGCCGCCTCGTAACCAGCCTGCGGGGGTCGGCGCACTGGTGGGGAGCTCTACTCCGGGCGCGGTGCCGGAGGAGGAGGGTCAGGAGCCGGCCAGCCGGGGACGGCAGGGGTGCCGGCGTCTGTGCGCGGCGCCGTGGCTACCGCGGCAACAGCCGCCGCTTGGGCAGCGGCGACCTGTCGGCTGGTCCGCTCTTCGACCATGGCGTACTCCCTGGCTGCAGCGTCACGCGCCGCGGCCCGGAGGTGGGCGACGCGGCGCTCGCGGTCGCTGAGCTGACGGCCGAGCCACCGCAACCCAGCGTCGATGACAAGGGCGAGGACCAGGTAGACGGCGGCTGCAAAGAGGAGGGACAGGTCCAGCACCGACGCGCTGGTCAGCTCGCGCGTCGGGAAGATGCCGCGGAAGGGGTCCATCGAACGGTCCGCGCTGCGGTAAACCCAGCTGGCGAAGCTGGCATCGGGGTTGGCGCCGGCCAGCCGGAAGAAGAACGCCGTCGCCAGGAGAGCTGCCTTCGCCAGGACCACCGCGTAGACGATCCAGGTGACGAGCCGGGTGATCTTGAGGATGAACGGCATGGGCGAGTGCTCCTCGGCCTCCGCCTGACGTTCGTACCGCACCCACGGCGGTTCGCCCGTGCCGGCTGAGCCCGGCGCCGCCGCGCCGGTGCTGGCGTGGCCGGTGGGTACGTCCCGTGCGCCCGCTGGGGACTCCCACGTGCTCGGGGTGTTCACCTGGTCACCTCCTGTGAAGGGCGGACGATGCAGCGGAAGCCGAGATGGGAGGTCGACGTGTCGATGGCCTGGGCCATGCGGGCGGCGGGGCGGTAGCGGTGGCAGTAGCTGGGGGCGCACAGGTGCGAGCCGCCCTTCATGACCTTGCGGGGGATGCGGGCCGGGTCCCGGGCATCGACGGAGCGGTCGCGGTCGCCTCCCCGCGGGTGGTCGATGGTGCAGCAGGCGTGGGCGATCTCGCCCGCCCGTTCGCCGTGGTCCTGGTACCAGTCGCTGATCCACTCCCACACGTTGCCGGTCATCTCGAACAGGCCGTAGCCATTGGGCGGGAACGACCGCACCGGGGCGGTGTACTCGTAGCCGTCGAGCACCTGGTTGCGGACCGGGAACTCGCCCTGCCACACGTTGGCCATGTGCCGCCCGCCGGGGGTGAGCTCGTCGCCCCAGGCGTACTCGGCGCCCTCGAGGCCACCACGGGCGGCGCGCTCCCACTCGGCCTCGGTGGGCAGCTCCTTGCCCGCCCAGGCGGCATACGCCTGCACGTCGTCCCACCCCACGTGGACGACCGGGTGGTCGTCGAGGCCTTTGAGCGAGCTCTGTGGGCCCCGGGGGTGGCGCCACGAGGCGCCGGGCACGTTGATCCACCACTGGTAGGGGTCGGTGAGCGGGACCGGGCGCTTGGGCGTGCGGAACACGGCCGACGCCGGCAGGAGCATCGCCGGGTCGGCGCCGGGGTAGTCGGCGGCGTCGGGCGGCCGCTCGGCCACCGTGACGTAGCCCGTGGCGTCCACGAACCGGCGGAACTCGGCGTTGGTCACGGCACAGCGGTCCATCCAGAACCCCTCGACCGTCACCCGGTGGGCGGGGGCCTCCTCCGGGTAGTGCCGATCGGACCCCATCAGGAACGTCCCGCCGGGCACCCACGCCATGCCCGCGTCACGCGGGAGACCGGGCGCGGGCACGGCGGCGGGTGCGGTCACCGCGGGTCTGCGCACGTCTTCCATTTTCATGTCGGCGGCGCCGGAATGTCGTCACCCCCGGCGGGTGACGGGACGGCGGCCTGGTCCGCGGCCAGCAGCTCGATGACGACGAAGCCGGCGAGCACGGCGAGCACGATGGCGACGACGACGGCGCCGCTCGGATAGGTCCAGAGCGCGGAGACCAGTGCCGCCGTGACGACCACGGTGACTCGCAGCGCCGCCTTGTTCCGGCCCACCCATGCCTCCGCGGGCCCGAAGCGCGCCCACCGCGTGCGCGGCGCTGCGGCGTACGCCGGTGGCCGCCCGCGACGGGCCAGCGAGGAAGGCGGCCAGGGTGACGGCGGCGCCCAGCACGAGGACGGCACGCAGCAACGTGCGCAAGGGGGCAAGGATCGTGCGGGCGATGCTGAGCGCGGCGTCCCTAGCGACGTCGTCGCCGGTGCCGTTGTCGACGTACCAGTTGCGTGCTAAGGCCAGCGCCGCGGCCACCAGCACCATGGCCAGGGTGATGCCGCCCGCCACGACCAGGAGCCCCCGACTGCGCTCGGGGGCGATCAGCACCGCCAGCGCACCGACGCCAAGCAGGAGCCACGGCAGCCAGGTGGCCGTGCGGTCGAGCAGCTGGACACCGCGCTGGGCGCGCTCGAGTCGGGTCGACTCGACGATGGTGAGCTCGGCGTCGACATCGTCGGGGATGCGTTCGGCGGG
>DASQUY010000086.1:0-3494 GCA_035641055.1 Acidimicrobiales bacterium
GGCTCCCGCGACCGCACCGTCACCACCACGAACCCGAATCCCTGGCGGGCGACGAGCTGCAGCAGCCCGATCGACGCCGGGTCGAGCAGGTGGGCGTCGTCGACACCCACCCAGAGCCGGCGGCCCCCGGCCGCACCGCGCAGCGCCTCCAACGCCCCGGCGAACCCGCCCGCGTCGAGCGACCAGCCAGCCGACCGTCCGGGATCGACCGCGACCAGGTGGGCGAACGCCCCCAACGGCACCGACGAGAGCTCCTCGCTGCCCGCCGTCCACTCCGTCGCCCACCCCGCCGACGCTGCCGCCGCCCGCGCCTCGGACACCAGCCGGGTCTTGCCCACACCGGCCTCGCCGGCCACGACGCATCCGCCGGCGTTGCCCTCCTGCGCGGCCCGGCCGAGGAGCGCCAGCTCCTCGGCACGGCCGACGAGCGACCAGGTCCTCCGCATCCGGGCGATCAGCGTACGCGTCGCCTCGGCCTGCCCGCTCAACCACCGTTCGGCGACGGTGCGTCGGTCGAGAGCAGCGTCACCAGCTTCGCCCGGGCCAGGCGCAGCAGCGGCGCGACCTCGTCGGGCGCCATGTCGAGCTGAGCGGCGATGGCGTCATCCGTCGCACCTGCGAGCTGGAGTCGCAGGGCGCAGGCGTAGGCCTCGGGCAGGGCGGCCAGCGCCGCCGGCAGGTCCACGGTCCGACCGTACGGCCAGCGAGGCGCTCGCGCCTCAGTGGAGCGGTACGGAGTCGCGGCGGAAATCCGTACCGCACCACGGAGGCGCCGGGGCGGAAACGATGGTTGCCTCTGTCCAAGCGGGACACGGGAGGACGGCGGACATGCCGAACGCAGCGCTCAGCACCGCAGCACCTGCTGATCGGGACCCCGACCGAGACGGGCGGCGCGCCCGGCCCGTGGCGTCGGTCGCACCGCTGGTCGGACGAACCGCCCTGGTCGGACGCCGGGACGAGCTGGAGGCACTCGATCGGGCCTGGGAGCGGGCGTGCACCGGCCGCGGCACGACCGCCGTCGTCACCGGGCCTCCCGGGGTCGGCAAGACGACGCTGGTCGCCGAGCTGGCCCGCCGGCGGGACGCCGCCGGCGACCTCGTGCTGCGTGCCCACTGCACGACCGACCCCGGCGCGCCCGACCACTGGCCCTGGATCCAGATCGTCCGCCACTGCGCCGGGCTGTTCCCGACGCGCCTCCTGGCCGAGTGGTTGGGGACCAGAGCCCAGCATCTCGTCCGGGCCGTGCCGGAGCTCGCCTCGTCGCTCGCGGCGGAGGGACTCGCCCCGACCCTGGACACGGCAGGGGCGCGCTTCGCGTTCTGCGACGCCACGCTGTCGCTGCTCCACGCCGTCGCTGGGGACCGGCCGGTAGCCGTCGTCATCGACGACGTTCACTGGGCCGACGCCGACAGCCTGCGGCTGCTCGACCTGCTGTGCCGCTCGGCCCACGACGCCGCCGTGCTCGTCGTCGTGACACACCGCGACGTCGAGCCCTGCGTCGACCTCGACGCCGCCGGCCTGCTCGCCGGCGTTGCCGGCCACGGCGCTCGGCTGCCGCTGGCGGGATTCTCGGAGGCCGAGACCGCGCTCATGATGGCCGGGCGGGCCGGGGACGAGCCGGCGGCCGCCCTCGTCCACGAGGTGCACGCGCTCACCGGGGGCAACCCGCTGTTCGTCGACGAGGCGATCCGCCTCCTGGCCACCGGAATGACCCTCTCCTCGCTCGACCGCGTGCCGGCCAGCCTGCTCGCCACCACCGCCCGGGCCCTGGACACGCTCGGGGACGACGAGCTCGCCCTGCTGCGGACGGCGGCGATCGTCGGGCGGGAGTTCGGCGAGGGCGTGCTCGGCGTCGTCCTCCGGGAGAGCCCGGCGCGCCTGCACGCACGGCTCCTCGCCGCCGGACGGCGCGGGTTCATCCGGGCAGCCGCGACGGGTGCGGACACCTGGACGTTCGCGGATCCCGCGGTGCACGAGGCGCTGCTCGGGCGGCTCGACGCCCGGGAGGCCGCTGAGCTCCACCGGCGGGTCGCGGACGCCCTGCGCTCCGGGGTGGCGCCCGGCGCGGCCCGCCCGGCCGAGATCGCCGAGCATGTCGTGGCGGCGGCACGCCTGGGCCCGGTCGGCCCGGCCGTGGAGTGCTGCCGGGCCGCCGCCGCCGAGGCGAAGGAGAGACGAGCCCACCGGGACGCCGTCCGCTGGCTCGAGGAGGCCGTGCGGCTCGCCTACCGCGACACCGCCGCCACGGACGACGAGCGGTTCGAGCTGCTCCTGGCGCTCGGGCAGACGCAGGGCCGGGCGGGCCTCACCCGGTCGGCGGCCGACACGTTCGAGCGCGCCCGACGCGTCGCCGACCGGCGCGGCGATGCGGCGGCGATGGCACGCGCCGTCCTGGGGGCTGTCGACACCCGCCAGCGAGGGCCGGCCTGGGACGCGACCCTCGACGACGTCCCGGCGCTGCTCGAACGCACGTCGGCGGAGCTGGCAGCCCATTCGGGTGGGCACGCGGCGCTGGCGGCCCGGCTGCTCGCCAGCCGGGCCAGCATCCACGCCCTGGCGTTCGAGCCGGGGACGGCAAGGGCCTGCGCCGAGGAGTGTGCGGCCCTGGCTCGAACGTCCGACGACCTCGAGGTCCACCACGCCGCGGTGGTGGCCGCCCGGTGGGCAGCGATGGGGCCGGCGCCCCTGTCGGTCAAGACCGAGCTCACCGACCAGCTCGTGTTGCATACTGCGCAGACCGGGGACCAGGCGGAGGCGTGGCGGGCGCAGCGGTGGCGTCTGGGCGACGGGCTGGAGGCCGGCGATCCCGACGCCGTCAACCGGGCGGTGTCGATGGCGATGGGGCTCGCCGAGGAGCTCGCCGAGCCCGATCTGCTGTTCCACACGTACATGCTCCAGGCCACGGTCGCGCTGCTCGAAGGGCGGTTCGACGACGTCCGCGAGCTCCACCGCCGGGCCCGCCAGCTGGGCCCGTCGTGGGAGGTGCCCGAGGAGGTGATCCTGGCCCACGAGCTGTACCTGGGCTGGGAGCTCGGACAGGTCGACCTGGCCCTGGTGCGCGCCGTCACCGAGGTGTTCCCCCGCCCCGTGGCGCGAGCCCTCGAGTGTTGGACCGCGATGATCGGCGACGACCGCGACGTCGCCCGCCACGAGGTGGAACGCTTCTTCGACGAGGTCGTCCTGGGGGACGTGCCCGACGGCCACCTCCTGCCCGCCATCCTCGCCATGATCGCCGAGGCGGTGGCCCGCACCGGGCTGGTGCAGTACGCCGGACCGGTTCGCGATCGCCTGGCCCCGCTGGCCGACCAGTGCGTCGTCGCCGGCCCCAAGGTCCGGGTGTGGGGCGGGTCCAACCACCTGTACCTCGGGATGCTGTCGACGATCCTCGGCGACCACGACGCCGCCGAACGGCACCTCGACGCCGCCGAGCGCGTCCACCGGCGCATGGGCGCCCGCTGCCACCTGGTCCGCGGGCAGCTCTGGCGGGCGCGGCT
>DASQUY010000087.1:0-4860 GCA_035641055.1 Acidimicrobiales bacterium
GGCACGGCGGACGAGCCGGCCGGCGAGGCCTTGGCTGCACTGGGCCCAGGTGCGGTCACCCCAGAGCCAGTGCCACAGCTCCGGCTCGTAGGCGGCGAGGATATCGAGGTAGGCCTGCCTCGACAGCCCGGCCTGCTCCAGCGGCGTGCCCCAGCGGCCCCACAGGTGGGCGGCCACGGCGTCCGGGTGGACCAGCAGCTCGGCGGCGCGGCCGGGTGACTCCTCGGCGAGCGCCCGCAGCGCCAACTGCAGCCCCACGGGCTCGGACACGACCGCCAGCTGCACGCCCCTCATCGGCCCCTCCCGGACCGTGACCCGAGGCAATAGCGAACGTCCCGGCACGCCCGAGGCAATAGCGAACGGAAACCGTCAGTCAATGCCTCGGGCCCGCGGCGGCGTTCGTCATTGCCTCGGGTTGGGGGAACCCGGGACGGGACTTGCCGGCTCATCGGGCTCGCCTCACCGGGGCACGGTCGCTGCCGGCGTAGGCGGCGACGTGGTCGTCGAACTCGACGAACAGGGGGCCGTCGGGGTCCAGCGGCCGCCGCAGCGCCTCGAGGGCGACGCGGCGGTCGGTGGCCTGCAGCTTGAGCAGCCTGTCGGGTGCCTCGAGGTTCCGCAGCTCGAGCCGGGGTCGCACGAGGTCGAAGGCGGCCCGACCGGCGGCGGTGCGGACGAGCACGCTCGAGTACCCGTGCGTGCTGCCGACGCTGCCGACCGAGATGTCGGCGCCGTAGCCCAGGAAGTCGGCGCACTCGTCGCAGCCCTTGAGGGCGGCGCCGTGGAAGTCCCGGATCGGCTCGTCGAGGATGGTGCGCCCGTCGGTGTCGTCGACGACGAGCCGTCCCCGGATCACGTCGACGCGGCCCACCCGGTCGAGGTCGAGGCCGCGCCGCTCGCGCAGCTCTCGGAGCATCAGCCCCCGGTAGTCGAAGCTCTTCGTGCACAGCAGCGCGACCGTGAGCACCACGGCGTCGACGTGCGAGGTGCCCCAGTGCGTCCACGGCCGGGCCTGCATGGCCCGCAGCCCCTGGACCTCGCACGGCGTGCCCACCAGCGCCAGCCGCGGGTCGGGCGGCAGGTCGTAGCCGTCGAGGTCGAGGTGCCCGAGGGCAAGGGTCTGGTTGTAGAAGCTGCCGCCGCAACCCCGCACCTCGCCCGGTGTGGTGGCGACGTAGGGCACGCCCTTCCAGGTCTCCTCCGGGTCCTCCCGGGCGACGACGGCGCCGTCGATCGCCCCTTCCTCCAGCAGCGCGATGAGCAGCGCGCTGACCACGCCGCCGTCCTGCGTGCCCGGCAGGTCCTCGACGACCCGCGCCGAGTGCTGCTCGGCGACGGCACCGAGCCCGGTGCCCGGCGGGTCGCCGCTGCCCGTCCCCTGGCCGGTGAGGATTCCGTCCCACGTGGCTTCGTAGCGCAGCCCGCCGCGGGGGCAGAAGTCCCAGCACAGCGAGCATCCGGTGCACATCTTCACCAGCGCCGGCAGGTCGTCGTGCCCCACGCCGATGGAGTCGCTCGGGCAGGCGGCGATGCAGGCGCCGCACTGGATGCAGCGGCCGGCGTCGATCACCGCCTCCTCGAGCTCCCAGAACCACAGCTTGCCTGGAGCCTCGGCGATGCCGTTCATCTCGTCGCGGATGGCGAACCCGGCCATCAGGCGGCCCCCGGCTCGTTCGAGCGATCGGCACGCACCAGCCGCCGCAGCCGGTCGTTGGGGGTGCGCCGGGCCCACTCGTGGAAGCGCTCGCCGCTCCGGCGCTCGGACCGGTAGGTCCGGACGAGCCGCACCAGGGCCTCGGGCATCTCGTCGCACGGCTGGGCGCCCTCGACGAAGTCGATGAAGGCGGCGTCGGTGCCGAGGCTGCCCCCCACCCCGACGTCGACCGCCTCGACGAGGCTGCCGTCCGCCCGGTGGGCGGTCTCGCCCCGCAGGCCGACGTCGGCGATCTGCGGTTGGGCGCAGGACGCCGAGCACCCGGACAGGTGGATGCGGATGATGTCGTCGTCGTGCTGACCGTTGCGGGTCCCGGGCGCCAGACGGCGGTCGAGCTCGCGGGCCCACCGGGCGGCCCGGGCCTTGGTCTCCACGATGGCGTAGCGGCAGAACTCGCTGCCCGTGCAGGCGACCGCCCCCCGCTCGAAGGGGCCGGGATGGGGCGAGCACGTGCGCAGGAGCGGCTCGTCCAGTAGGGCGTCGAGCCGGTCCTCGGGCACGCCCACGACGACGAGGTTCTGGTCGGACGTCAGCCGCAGCTCGCCGCCGCCGTAGCGGCGGGCGAGGTCGGCGATGCCCGCCAGGTCGGCGCCGGCGATCCGGCCCACCGTCACGTTGAGGCCCACGTAGTGGAGCCCGGCCTGCTTCTGGGGGTGCACGCCGACGTGGTCGCCCCGGTAGCGGCGCACCAGGCACTCGCCGGCCGGCTCCAGCGGGAACGGCGCCCGCGCCGCCAGCGCGGAGCGGAACCCCTCGGGCCCGAGCTCCTGGACGAGGTAGCGCATGCGGGAAAGGCCCCGGTTCTCGCGGTTGCCGAGCTCGCCGTACGTCAGGGCGATCGCCCGCGTCACCTCGACCGCCTGGTCGGGCCGCACGAACACGTCGATGTCCGACGCCATGCGGGGACCGTCGGAGAGCCCGCCCCCCACAAGAAGGTTGAAGCCGACGGTGCCGTCGGACCGGCGGGCGGGCCACAGGCCGACATCGTTGATCTCGGCCTGGGCGCAGTCCTCCCGGCAGCCGGTGACGCTCTGCTTCCACTTGCGGGGGAGGTTGGCGAAGGCCCGGTTGCCGGTGAAGAAGCCGGAGATGGCCCGGGCCACGGGGTAGGCCTCGACCACCTCGTCGCGGTCGATGCCGGAGACCGGGCAGCACACGACGTTGCGGGCCGAGTCGCCGCACGCCTGCACGGTCGTGACCCCGACGGCCTCGAGCCGCCGCCAGATCTCGGGCACGTCCCGCACGCTGATCCAGTGGAGCTGGACGTCCTGGCGGGTCGTGATGTCAGCGAAGCCGTCACCGAAGTAGGGGTTGGGCTCGGGCCCGCGGGCGAAGCGGTCGGCGACCTCGCCGATCACCCGCGCCTGGTCGGCGGCGAGCCGGCCGCCCGGCACCTTGATGCGGAGCATGAAGGCGTCGCCGCCCTGCACCTGGGGGTAGAGGCCGACCCACTTGAGCCGCTCCCACTCACCCGGCACCTCGTCGATGGCGTCCGGCCCGGCGAGGGCGTAGCGGTCGAGGACCGCGGTGCGGACGTCCAGCGGGTGGCGCGCCAGCTTCCAGCGCTCCACCTGGTTGAGCTCGCCTGTCTTTCGGAAGGGCCGCACGAACTCCATGGGCCACCCCTGCGTGACAATCCCGATCAGGTAAGTCGGGTTTTGCCCCCAGCATGGCGAGCCCGGGGCCGGGGGTCAAGGGTCAGCAGGGCGGATGTCGAGCCCGAAGAGCTCGTGGAACCGGGAGTAGTAGGCGTCGTCGTCGCTGCCTCTCGAGCCCAGGGAGATCCAGTCGTCGTCGCTCATGCGCTCGCGCCCGCCGATGAGCTCCTCGGCGCCCCACGACGTGCGGTAGCGGAGGCGGGGGCGGTCGGTCGTGACCGCCTGCCGGACGACCTCGGCGACCTCGAAGGGGTCGGTGGGCTGCTCCAGGCCGGCGGCGTACATCTGGAACATGCGCCGGTAGTGGTCGTCGTAGGCGCCGGTGCGGTTGGGGGCGTCGAGGTTCTTGGGGAAGATCGCCGAGCGGGTGATGCCGGGTTCGACGATCACGACCCGAATGCCGAACGGCGCCAGCTCCTGGGCGAGCTCCTCGCTCAGTCCCTCGAGCGCCCACTTCGACGCCACGTAGGGCGACTGGGCCAGCGCCGCGATCCGCCCGGCCACCGAGGAGATGTTGACGATCGCCCCCCGCCGCCGCTCGCGCATCCCCGAGAGCACCGCCTGGATGCCGCGGACGGCGCCGCACACGTTGACGTTCATGGCCTCGAGGTAGCGGGCCGGATCGGTCTCCTCCACGACGCCGTTGCCGCCGACGCCGGCGTTGTTCACGAGCACGTCGACGTGGCCGGCGCGGCCGAGGATCTCGTCGAAGCCGCGCCGCACCGAGTCGTCGTCGGCGACGTCGAGGTCGACCAGCCGCACCTCCACGCCGCGCTCGGCGGACATCGCCCCGAGCTTGGCCGCCCGTTCCCGGCTGCGGACCGTCCCGTAGACGTCATAGCCGTGGGCGGCCAGGTGGATGGCGGTGGCCCGCCCGATGCCCGAGTTCGCGCCGGTCACGACCGCAACGGAAGCCATGGGCGGAAGATAGCGACCAGGCGGCTGAGGGCAGGAACGGCGGTGAGGTTTCTGCCCGCGCTCACCCGCATTATGGAAGGTGACCGCGGGCAGAATGGGCGGATGAGCGGGCTCGACGTCTCCCGGGCCGCACCTGTCTCGGCCGCAGGCCAGTTCGATCGCTGGCTGCGCGCCCACGGCGCCACCGAGCGGGAGAGGATCGTCGCCATCTACAAGAAGGCGTCCGGCAAGCAGACCGTGACCTTCGACGAGCTTCTCGACGTGGCGCTGTGCCACGGCTGGGTCGACACCCAGACCAAGGGCATCGACGACGAGCGCTACGCCATCCGCTTCGCCCCCCGCCGCCCGAACTCGAACTGGTCGGCCCCGAACCGCGACCGGGTGCGGCGCCTCCGGGACGAAGGCCGCATGACGCCCGCCGGCGAGGCCACGCTCCCTCCCGACTTGTAGCGAGCGGGCCGCCGTCGCCGAGGGTCAGAAGCCGGGAACCGGCCGACTGGGTCGCTCCGGCGTCACATCGTTCGCTCAGGTTTCACACCTTACGCATCGCAGTTGAGCGTCACTCACGGA
>DASQUY010000088.1:0-6383 GCA_035641055.1 Acidimicrobiales bacterium
CGCCTCGCCGGCCATGGTCGAGCTCGCGCGCGAGGTGGCCCCCGACGCCGAGGAGGTCCGCCGGCTCGCGCTCCCCGACGACCCGCTCCCACGGTGCGATGCCGTGGTCTCGGTGGGCCACGTGCTCAGCTACCTGCCCGACGAGGAGGCCATCGACCGCGCCCTCGCCGCCGTCGCCGCGGCGCTGCGCCCGGGGGGTGTGCTCGCCATCGATCTCTGCGACGTGGCCTGGGGCACCGCCCGCCGCGACGGCGACAGCCTGGGTCGGGTGGGCGACGACTGGGCGATCGTCACCCGGTACGGCATCCCCCGGCCCGACCGCTTCGTGCGGCACATCACGACGTTCGTTCGGAACGACGACGGCAGCTGGCGCCGCGACGACGAGCGACACGACAACGTGCTCGTCGACACGTCCCGGGTGCCGGCCCTGCTCGCCGCTCACGGCGTCGAGGCGCAGGTGGCGAGCTCGTTCGGCGGCGAGGAGCTCCCCGAGGGCCTCGTCGCCATCGTCGGGCGGCGTCCCGGCTAGCTCGATCGGAGACCGGTCAGCCGTCGCTCGCCAGCGCCGCCGCCCGGAGGTGCGCGGTCAACTCGTCGAGCGACGTGCGGGCGTTGAGCCCGCTGGTCGAGGGCATGACGTAGACGGTTGCGCCGGCCAGGTCGCGGTCCTGCCGTCCGGCACGGGCCCCACGGTCCACGGCCGCCCGCCAACCGGCCAGCCCCACGAAGCACACCGCCGCGGGCCGCAGCCAGCGCACCAGCCGCTCGACCCGGGCCAGGCCCGCCCGGTACTCGGCGGTGCTCAGCTCGGCGGCCGCCACCGTCGCCCGCTTGACCAGGTCGGTCATGCCGATGCCGTGATGGCAGAGGGCGTAGTCGGCGTCGCGGTCGCGGGTCACCAGGCCGGCAGCCCGGGCCGCGGGCCAGAAGCGGTTGCCGGGCCGGGCGAAGCCCACGCCGGCGTCGGCGGCGTACAGGCTGGGGTTGAGCCCGCACACCAGCAGGCGCATCCCCGCGCCCACGGTGTCGGGCAGCGTCCGGGCGCGCCGGGCGCGGGCCACGATGGGGGCGGGTGACTGCACCGGGTCCTGGCCGTCGGTGGGCGCCCTCTCGCCATCGCCGGCCACGGCCAGCTCCTCGACCTCGAAGCCGGCGCCCACGATCAGGTCGCGCAGTCGATCCGGGCGCCACAGGGCGAAGTAGCGGCCCGGGAAGTCGTCGTCGCCGTCGGTCCAGCGGTCCCCGTCGCCGGCGAACACGGTCAGGTCGAGTACCCCGCAGACGCGCAGCGCCCGGTGGAGGCCGGCGAGCGCCAGCGGCACCTGCTCGGGGGTGACGTGCTGCAGGCACTTGCGGGCCCAGATCCCGGCCACGGAGCCTCGGCGGAACGGGAGCGCCTCGAGGTCGCAGGCGACCCCCGCCACCCCGGTGTGGCGCCGCTGCGCCTCGGCCACCATGGCCGGCGCGGCGTCGGCCGCCACGACCGGCCCGCCCAGGTAGGGCAGGTAGAGCCCCGGCCCACACCCGAGGTCGACCCGCAGCTCACCGGCGGGCACGGCGGCGGCGAAGGTCCGCGCCCGCTCGGGCTCGTCGGCGCGCCGCCGCTCGGCGTAGGTCACCGCCGAGCGGTCATAGATGTCGACGGTGGCCCGATCCATCGGCGCATGACCGTACCGTCGGGGCGAACTTGCGGTGGTTAAGGGCGCCATAGCACCCCTAACCACCGCAAGTTCGGACTATCGGGCGCCGCCGCGGGGCTTGCCGACGTCGCCCTTCGGCCAGTCGCACACGCCTGCGGGGAAGATCTCCTTCAGGCGGGCCTTCTCCTCGGCGGTCGGCTGCCAGTCGCCGTAGAGGCCCTGGGCGATCGCCCGCTCGATCGGCTGCAGGCGGCACTTCCAGATCCCGCCGCCGTACGGACCCCCTGCCTGGCGCCGGGACGACGAGTGGATCTCGAAGCGCTCGGTGCAGGCGCCCGGCGACTGCGACTCGTCGAGCACGCCGTCCCACACGTCCTCACCCGAGGCGATGAGATTCCCCTCGGTGTCGAAGCACGAGTCGGCGGCCCGGTCCGGCTTGTTGCCGGCCACGCCGCGCTCGGGGTGGGCCTCGATGTTGGCCATCCACTCGTCGATCACCTCGAACGCCATCGGCGTCTGGTCGAAGGCGCGGGCGGGCCGGGCGTCGGTGAACCAGATCACCTGGTTGGAGGCGTCGCCGTCGACGTCGAGCATGCGCTCCCGCGTGGCGAACGACTGGTGCGAGTGGTGCATGTCCAGCTCGTCCTCGAGGTAGTGCCGCCAGTCGATGATCGGGATGTCGATGTCGCCCTGGAAGTGCAGGCCCGACGTGTACGCCGCGTGCATCGCCTCGAGGTCGCCCTCCCGGCGTGGTGCCGGCGTGCCGCCGCCGTCGGGGCTGAGGTTCATGTTGCGCGAGCTCCACGGGTCGAAGTTCTCCGGAGTCAGGTCGCCCTCGAAGGGGAACCCCTCCGGCACGGCATCGGCCGTGTCCTTCCAGGAGCCCACCTGGGCGTTGAGGTCCAGGAACTCGTCCGGCGTGATCACCCCGTCGACCAGCGCCTCCAGCCCGTACTGCACGCCGACGTTGTCCCACGGCACCCGGGCGAACCCGTCGTCGCCCACGCCGTAGACGTTCACGGCGTCGCCCCAGTGGGTCCACTCCACGCCCTCGGTGCCTTGGGCCAGCTTGTCGAGGTCGCTGACGTTGGTGAACGTCGGGTTGAGCACCAGCGGCGTCAGCCCGATCCAGCTCGCCCGGCACTCCGTGAGCGCCGGAGCGGGTGAGGCCGGGTCCCGGTCCATCACCTGGAAGCCGAACAGCTCGTACAGCCCGTACAGGCCGTTCAACTGGTCGATGTCGCCCTGTGACAGGTTCTGCGGGAAGTTCGAGGCGTTGAGCCCCATGATCGCCTGCCGGACCTCCGGGTCCTTCCAGGTGGCGTTGTCGCGGTCGGTGACGTCGAAGTAGTGCTCCAGCAGCTCGCAGTCGCCGACGTGGATGGTCTGCGTGACCATGTCGGAGTACGAGTACTGGGGGATGGCGGCGTCGATGATCCCCGGGTGGTTCTGGGCGTAGACGTACTGCTGGATGGCGCCGCCGGAGCCGCCGACGGCCACCGTGTAGTCGGGCACCCCGTGGGTCTCGACCGTGTGCTCCTTGACCATCAGCGCGGTCTCGCCGCCGACCTGCAGGTTGTAGTGGGTGTTGGTGCGGTTCCCGCTCGACCACATGACGCCGTAGCCCGCTCCCAGCAGGTCGGCCGGCAGCATCGAGTCGGTGCCCCCGGTGCCCTGGGTGCGGCCGATGGCGACGCCGCCGTCGAAGCTGAACACCAGCCGGCGGTTCCACAGCGAGTCGTCGGGGTCGTGCGGATCGGCCTCGCCGGCCGGCGCCAGCATGGCGACGGTGTAGATGAAGCGGTTGATCGTGCCCCGCTCCCACCGGACGATGAACGGCACCGTCTCCCCGTCGAGGGTCGTGGTCGTGGCGATGTCCTCCGGGAGCGGGCCCGTGGGATCGTCGAGCCAGCGGAATTGCCCGCCGGTCGTGCGGTAGGCGTAGCCGATGCGGGTCTCGGCGGCGCAGTTCGCGCTCCACCCCACGATCTCGGCGTCGTCGGTGGGGTAGCCGCGGCCGTCCTGGGGGTAGTTGCCCTCGGCGTCCTCGGCGGCGACGGGGATGCCGGTCTGGTCCTGGTTGTCGACCAGCGGCTGGCCGAGGAGCTTCCGGCCGTCGAACGTGGCCCGCGCCGTTGTGCACACGAACGGCTGCTGCTGGGGACCCGAGAAGATCGGGCCGCCGATCGGGTGGTTGGTGAGCGTGAGTCGGGCGGTCGGCACGCCGCCGTCACGCCGGCCGCCGTCTCTGACCGTCAGCGTGTTGTCGCCCTCCTCGAGCCCCTCGACCAGGCCGACGAGAGTCCGGTCGTCGCCCTCAGGCGCGAACGCGTCCGTGATGTCCGTGCCGCCGAGGCTGACCGTCACGTCGTCCGGGTCGACTCGGGGCGGGACGGACACCTCGACCAGCGCGTCACCGCCGGACACCTGGTCCGGCCGCGCGGACAGCACCGTGATCTCGAACCGGTTGGGGTTGCTCTCGCCCTGGTCGGGTACGGCCGGCGACGCCGATGTGGCCGCCGCTGGTATCACCGTGCCCGCCGCCAGGCCGACGCCAACGGCTGCGGCCACGGACAGTGACCTGAATCCCCGCATCTGCGTCCCCCCTCCATTCGTTCTGGGTGCAGTTGTGCGGTCTATGACCGCACAGCTACAACCAGTTCGCGAGGTAGGACCGTATCAGCCCCGGTTCAGGCCTGCCGTGAGCCGGCGCATCCCCGCCAGCCACCGATCGCGGTCGGCGGCCCGGCGCTGCTCGAAGGTGGCGACCTCGGGGTGGGGGAGGATGAGGAACCGCTCCTCGGCGACTCCGGCGACCACGGCGTCGGCGACCGCCTCCGGCGACAGCACCCCGGCCACCGCCGCCGCCGACGTCTCGGCCGGTCGCCCGGCATTGCCCGGCCGGCGGCCCCGACGCCCGCCGCCCAGCATGGCGGTATCGACCGCCATGGGGCACACGCACGACACCTTGATGCCCCGATCGCCATAGGTGATGGCCAGCCACTCGGCGAACGCCACGGCTGCGTGCTTCGTGACCGTGTACGGGGCGTCGCCGGGCTGGCTCAGCAGCCCGGCGGCCGAGGCCGTCGCCAGGAGGTAGCCGCCGCCCCGCTCCAGCATCCCCGGCACCACCGCCCGTGCCGCGTACACGTGGGCGAGCACGTTGACCGACCAGGCGGAGTCCCACGCCGCGTCGGGGGCGTCGATACCGCCGAAGCCGAGCACGCCGGCGTTCGAGGCGAACAGGTCGATGGGACCGATGTCGAGCTCGGTGCGGTCGACGACCGCCTCGATGTCGGCCTCGACGGTGACGTCCGCGGTCAGGGCCAGCGCCCGCTCGCCCAGCTCGTCGGCGGTGGCCAGGGCGCCGTTGGCGTCCACGTCCACCGCCACCACCGCACGAGCGCCCTCGGCGACGAAGCGCTGGCACAGGGCCCTGCCGATGCCGCTCGCCGCCCCGGTCACGACGCAGACGCGGTCACGCAGCTCCATGACAGTCACCCCTTCCCGACGGCGGCACGGATGGTGGCGTCGACCACGGCCCGGCGGTCGGGCCCCCAGGGCAGTGGCATGAGGATGGGGACGTCGACGCCGGCGTCCACGTAGGACTGCATCGTGGCGTGCACCTGATCGGCGTCACCCATGACGTCGATGGCGTCGACCATGCGGTCGCTGACGGCGGAGACGGCGCCGTCACGGTCGCCAGCGGCGAAGCGGGCCCGGATCTCGGCGACCTCGTCGGCGAACCCCGCCCGTTCGAAGTTGCGGGCGTAGCTGTCGACCACGGCGTACGAGAACAGGTCGCGCCGGGCCAGCCGCATCCCGTCCGGCCGGTCGCACAGCCCGGCGTGCACGTAGGCGTAGATCTCAGCGTTCCCGCCTTTGCGCACCTGCTCGACCGACCACGGCACGTGGGCCGCGGGCAGGTAGTTGAGCAGCACGCCGTCCGCCAGCTCGCCGGCGAGGCGCAGCATGCCGGGGTTGAGCGCGCCGACGAGGATCCGGGGCCGCCGCTCGCCGAGCCGCACACCCAGGCGGAAGCCCTTGACCTGATAGAAGTCGCCGGCGAAGTCGACCCTCTCGCCGGACAGGCAGTCCCGCAGCAGGGTCACGTACTCGCGCACCCGGTCCAGCGGGCGGTCGCCGTACGGCACGGCGTGCCAGCGCTCGGTCACCACGGGGGAGGAGATGCCGACGCCCAGCAACACCTCCCGCTCGGGGTTCAGGGCCTGAAGGGTGGCGCCCGCCATCGCCACGATCATGGGTGTGCGTAGCTGGAGGGCCAGCACGCCGGTACCGAGATCCAGCCCGGGGGCAGCGGCGCCAGCGGCGCCGAGCACGGTGAAGGCCTCGGGCCCGGTGGTCTCCGCGGTCCAGAAGCTGCGGTAACCGAGGTCGGCCGCCGACCGGGCGAGATGTGGCGCCAGGTCGGGCCCCAGCGAGGCGAGCGATGCGAACGTGAGGCCGGCCCGGTCCATTCCCATGGATGGGCCACGCTAGCCCTTCGTGAGCGCGGGGCCTCCCGGCGGCACATACGATCGACCTCCATGGAGTTGACGGCCGCCGAAGGTCGTGTGCTCGGGTGCCTCGTCGAGCGGGAGGCCATCGCGCCCGACGACTATCCCGTCACGCTCAACGCCCTGCGCCTCGCCTGCAACCAACCCGGGCGTGACCCGGTCGTGGCCTTCGACGACCGGACGGTCGAGGATGCGCTGCTCTCGCTCAAGTCGAAGGGGCTCGCTA
>DASQUY010000089.1:0-6198 GCA_035641055.1 Acidimicrobiales bacterium
GGCCGGCTGCACGGGGTGCCGACACCGGCCAACGAGCTGCTCCAACGCCTGGCCAACGAGGCGGCGGCCGAGGGCCGCCCGCCCGCCAGCGTCCCCGTGGAGGACGTCCTGGCCCGCCTCGGCGTCGTGCCGTGAGAGCTCGGGACGGTTGGGCCGTCGTGCCCGCGATCACCCGGCGCCGGGAGACGGAGGGTCCGACACCTCGGCCAGCCGGCGCCGGAGGAACGCCCGCTCGGGGTCGGTGCGGGCCAGGGCCAGGGCACTCCGGTAGGCGTCGGCGGCCTCGCCGGACCGGCCGAGGCGCCGGAGGAGATCGGCCCGGGTGGCGGGGAGCAGGTGCGTGCGGGCCAGCCGGGGATCGTCGGCGACGGCGTCGACGACGGCCAGGCCCGCCGCCGGTCCGTCCGTGAAGGCCACGGCGACGGCCCGGTTGAGCTCGACGACGGGGGACGGCGCCACGCGGGCGAGCTCGCCGTAGAGCGCCGCGATCTGCGGCCAGTCCGTGCCGTCCCACGAGACGGCCGTGGCGTGGAGGCCGGCGATGGCGGCCTGGAGCTGGTACGGGCCCGGCCGCCGGCGCAGCAGCGCCCGCTCGAGTTGCTCGGTGCCCTCGGCGATGCGGTCGGCATCCCAGTCGCGGCGATCCTGGTCCTCGAGCAGGACGAGGTCGCCGCCGTCCGACAGGCGGGCGTCCCGGCGGCTGTCCTGCAGGAGCAGCAGGGCCAGCAGCCCGCGGGCCTCCGGCTCGTCCGGCATGAGGTCCACCGCCAGGCGGGCCAGCCTGATCGCCTCGTCGCACAGCTCCCGGCGCACCAGCTCGTCGCCCTCATGGCTCGAGGCGTAGCCCTCCGTGAACACCAGGTAGATGCAGGCCAGCACCGACGCCAGCCGCTCCGGCAGCAGGTGGGCGGGTGGCACCCGGAAGGGGATGGCGGCGGTGCGGATCTTCGCCTTGGCCCGCACCAGCCGCTGCGCCACGGTCGTCTCGGGCAGCAGGAAGGCGCGGGCGATCTCCGCCGTCTGCAGACCGCACACCAGGCGGAGCGTCAGCGCCACTTGGGCAGCCGGTGCCAGGGCGGGGTGGCAGCAGGTGAAGATCAGCCGGAGCTGGTCGTCGACCGGCTCGGCGTCGCCCCACTGGTCTCCGGGCTCGCCGGGGGCGTCGCGCGGCTCGGTCGGGTCGGGTTCGGGCCAGGCTCCCACGGCCGCCACCTCCTTGGGCCCCCGCCGGGCCTCGCGCCGCGCCCGGTCGAGGGCGCGGTTGCGGGCGGTCGCCGTGACCCAGGCGCCCGGGTTGTCGGGCACTCCCCTCTGCGGCCACGTGCGCATCGCCTCGACGAACGCCTCCTGGACGGCGTCCTCGGCGGCCGACAGGTCGCCGAGTTGCCGGGCGAGCGTGGCGAGCACCCGCCCGGACTCGGCGCGGAACGTGCGCTCCAGCGTCCGCCGGAGCTCCTCGGGGGAGGGGCCGCTCAGGACCCGAGCTCCAGGATGGGTCGCAGCTCGACGGCCTCGGCCGGGATCCGGCCGGCGAGGCCGACCGCCTCGTCGTGGCTGGGCGCCCGCAGGACGTAGAACCCGCCGACGACCTCCGCCGACTCGGCGAACGGCCCGTCGGTGACGATCACCTCGCCGTCCCGCTCCCGCACGGTCGTCGCCGTGGCGAGCGGGTGCAGCGCCCCGCCGGCCAGCACGGCGTCGCCGGCGGCGTCCATGAACCGCTGGTGCGCCGTCACGCCTTCCTGCCAGCCCGGCGTGTCGGGCTGGTCGCCCTCGGTCTCCTTGCCGTAGATGGCGGCCAGGTAGCGGGTGCCCTTCCCGGGCGTCGCCCGCGAGAACCACTCGACCATGGGCCGCAGCGTCGCGCCGACGTCCTCGGCGGCGGGAATCCGGCGGGCCAGCTCGATGGCGTCGTCGAGCGTCTCGGCCTCCAGCACGTAGAACCCACCCAACGCCTCGGTGGTCTCGGCGTAGGGGCCGGCCGTCACCAACGGCCCGCCGTCCCCGTGGCGCACGGTGGCGGCCGCGGACGTCGCCTCGAAGGCCTCGCCGCCGAGGATGGCGTCGCCGGCGGATTCGTGGAACCGCTCGTAGCGTTCCAGCTCGGCCCGGAACTCGGGGGTATCGGGCTTCGGGCTCGTGGTCTCGTCGATGCCGAGCAGTGCGAGGTAGCGCATCGTGGTGTCTCCTTCCGGTGCGAGCGACCGTCGCTCGCCACTAGGACGACGAACGGAGGAGCCCGGATCGACAGCCTCGCGCCGCCACGGAAACCAGACCATTGAACATTTGCGAATCACATCGGTAGCATTTGGCGGACTTGCCCGCCGACGGTGGGAGGTATGGCACCACCTGGAGGACCTGGCGAGATGGATCTCAAACGGATATTCCTCCTCACTGCTGGGCTGTTCCTGATCCTGTCGATCTGGAACAACCCGTCCGGCACCGCTACCGCCTTTGGTGACTTCCTCGGAAACGTGGGGTCCTGGGTCGAGGACGCCATCGACAAGAGCACCGAGTTCGTGCAGGGCCTGACAGATTGATCCGTCGCTGGCGCCGGTACGACGACCTGGGGGGAAGGCTCGAGGCTTCATATCCCCCGCAGGCGTCCGATCCCTACACGGGTCACGTAGCCAGCGACGTCGAGGAACCGGTGACGACGGCGCCGCCGCCTCGCGTCGGCTTCCGGGAGCGGATCGGTAGCCGGCTCGGCCGCTGGCGGCGGGCGTGGATGCCGCTGCCCGACGAGATCGTCGAGGACTATCTCGGGCACGGCGAGCGGGTGATCCACAACGACCACCCGTCGTTCCGGGCGTTCCTCATCGAGCACGCCCTGCTCCTGCTGGCGCTGCTCGTCGCGGTCATCGTCTTCGTCGGCATCGTGCTCGACGGTTCGCTCCTCGCGGTCCTGGTGACGTTCGCGCTGTTGGGCGTGATCTTGCTGGTGCTGATGATCTGGCGGCTGTCCGACCGCTACACGAGCTATGTGATCACCAACGTGCGGATCATGCGCATCTCGGGGGTGATCGGCCGGAGCGTCCATTCGATCCCGTGGATGCGGGTCACCGACCTCTCGTTCGAGCAGAGCTGGCGGGGACGCATCTTCGGCTACGCCACCCTCCACATCGAGTCCGCCAACGAGGAGTCGGGGTTGCGCAAGTTCGAGGGCGTGTCGAAGCCGGCGCTGTTCAACAAGTACCTGAGCGACATGGTCGTGGCCAAGCAGGGCCCCATCGCGCCGGGCTGGGAGGAGCTCGGCGAGGCGGGCCCCCCGGGCTGGCTCGTCGAGCCCGTGGGCCTGCGCGACCGCGTCCGCGAGATCCGGCGGCGCCGCCGCGAGCAGCGAGCCGAGGCCGATGCCGAGCGGGTGCGGGAGTTCGAGGCGGCGCCGGCGCGGCGCCTGCGACGCCGCCGCGCGGGCCGGGGCCGCGCCACGGGGGAGCGCCGTGGCGACGACGCCAGGCGGGAGCGGCCGGCGGCGCCAGCGGCCGAGCGGCCCGCACCGCCACCGGGTGCGCCGGCGGTGGCGTCCGACGGGGAGCGGGGCCCCGACCGCGACCCCCGGCGGGTGTTTGTCGACGACGACACGACGCAGCAGATCGCCGTGGGCGACCGGGACGCCGCCGGCGGGCGCGACCCTTTGCGGGAGAACCCCGAGTCGAGCCTGCCCTGGGGCAGGGAGTAACCCTCCCCGTCCCCGCGAACTTGCGGTGGTTGTCGCCCCCATAGGGGAGACAACCACCGCAAGTTCGGCGTTGTGGGTCGTCGACGAGCTACGCCAGCGCCCGCTCGTTGAGGGTGTTCAGGTGGGTGCAGGCGTCGAGGTACTCGTCGACCAGCCGCTGCACCACCTCGGCGGCGCGCTCGACGCGGTTCATCATCCCCACCACCTGACCGACGGGGTTGAAGTTCACGTCCTTGGCCGCCTCCGGATAGCGATGCCCTCGCCGGACGGCGTCGATGGCCACCATCATCTGCAGCGGCATCGGCAGCGGGCCGGGTGACGCGGGGTCCTCCCAAGCCTCGGTCCAGTCGTTGCGCAGCATGCGACACGGCTTGCCGGTGAACGAGCGGGACCGCACCGTGTCGTGGCTCGTGGCCTCGACGTAGGTCTGCATCTGGGCGGGCGGCACGTCGGCCTCCTCGACCGTGAGCCAGATCGACCCGGTCCACACGCCGGCGGCACCCATGGCCATGGCCCCCGCCACCTGGCGCCCGTTGGCGATGCCGCCGGCGGCGAGCACCGGGATCGGGGCGACGGCGTCGATCACTTGGGGCCACAGCACCACCGACGCCACCTCGCCGCAGTGGCCACCCCCCTCGGTGCCCTGGCAGACGACGAAGTCGAGGCCGGCGTCCCGGTGGCGGAGCGCGTGCTTGACCGAGCCACACAGCGCCCCCACGAGCCTGCCGGTGGACTGGATCCGGCCCACCACGTCGGCGGGGGGCGTGCCGAGGGCGTTGGCCACGAGGCGGGCAAGGTCGTGCCGCAGGATCTCGTCCACCTGGGGCGCGGCCGTCACGCTGGTCCATCCCAAGAGGTCGTGGTGGGTCTCGTCGCCCGGCAGCTCCGGGACGCCGTGGTCGGCGAGCAGCTTGGCGCCGAAGTCGCGGTGCTCCTGGGGGATGTGCTTGGCCAGCTCGGCCTCGAGCTCGTGGGCGCTCATGCCGTCGAGGTCCATGCCCTCGTACTTCTCGGGGATCACGATGTCGACCCCGTAGGGCGCCTCCCCGACGTGCTCGTCGAGCCAGGCGAGCTCGACGGCGAGCTGCTCGGAGTCGAAGCCCACGGCGCCGAGCACGCCCAGTCCCCCTGCCTTCGAGACGGCCGCCACCACGTCGCGGCAGTGGCTGAAGGCGAAGATCGGGAACTCGATTCCGAGCTGGTCGCAGATCTCGGTGCGCATCCCCGGTCCCCCTGGTCGTGTGGTCGGGCGCTGCCGGCGACCGTAGTCAATCAATCGATTGATGGGGGAGCCCCGGGCCCGTCGCGGGCTTCGGTACCGTGCGGCGATGCTGTTCCCGCAGCGGTTCTGGGACGGGCTGGCCGACGGGTCGGTGACCCTGGCGTTCCGGCGCTGGCGCCGGCGGGGCGTGAAGGCCGGCGGCACCCAGCTCACGCCGGCGGGACTGCTGGCCATCGACGCCGTGGACGTGGTCACCGAGGAGGACATCACGGGCGCCGACGCCCGCCGGGCGGGCTACGCCGATCGCGCCGAGCTGCTGGCCGAGCTCGACCGGCACCCGGACGGCACGCTCTACCGCATCGCCTTCCACCGGGCGGGCGACGACCCGCGCCTCGCCCTGCGGGAGGAGGCCGACGTGTCCGACGACGAGCTCGCCCGCATCCGCGCCCGGCTGGACCGGCTCGACCGGGCCAGCCGCCGGGGTCCCTGGACGGAAGACGTGCTGCGCCTGATCGCCGAGCGCCCGGGCGTCCGGGCCGCCGACTTGGCGGCGACGCTCGACCGGGAGACCCAGCCGTTCAAGGTCGACGTCCGCAAGCTCAAGTCGCTGGGCCTGACCGAGAGCCTCGAGGTGGGCTACCGCCTGTCCCCCCGGGGCCGGACGGTGCTGGAGCGGCCTTGAGGCCGAGCCGAAAGGCGAGGCCGTGGCCCGAGCGGCCCGGCGCCGAAGGCGCCAAGAGCGGGAGGCAACGCAGACGTGAGCCGAGACGGGCCGAACCCGTCCGCTGGACCGGCTATGAAGGCTCGGCCGCCTGCCCGGTACGCTCGCACGGGATGAGCACCTCCGATCGGCTCTACTTCCGCCAGCTCCTCGCCGGGCGCGACGTCGCCGGCAGCGACCCGGTGGCCAGGCAGATGGTCAACTTCGCCTACCTGGTGGGGGACCGCGACACGGGCGAGGCGGTGGTCGTCGACCCGGCCTACGACATCCGGGGCCTCCTCGACGTGGCCGCCAGCGACGGGATGAAGGTCACGGGCGCCCTCGTCACCCACTACCACCCTGACCACGTGGGCGGCGACATGATGGGCTACCGGATCTCCGGCGTGCGGGAGCTGCTGGCCCTCAACCCGGTGCCCGTCCACGTGCAGGACGACGAGGCGCACGGGGTCCAGCGCGTGACCGGCGCCAGCGACGGTGACCTGGTGCGGCACGCCAGCGGGGACGTCGTCGACGTGGGCGCCATCCGCGTCGAGCTGATACACACGCCCGGGCACACGCCGGGCAGCCAGTGCT
>DASQUY010000090.1:0-6729 GCA_035641055.1 Acidimicrobiales bacterium
GTTCGACCTGATCGTGAGCAACCCGCCGTACGTCGCCGAGGGCGAGGTCGGCGACCTTCCCGGCGAGCTGCGGTGGGAGCCCCCGGAGGCGCTGGTCGCCGGGCCCACCGGTCTCGAGGCCGTCGAGCGGATCGTTGCCGACGCGCCCCGTTGGCTGGCCCGCCCGGGCTCGCTGGTGGTGGAAATCGCACCCCACCAGGCGGCCGAGGTCCAGGGCATGGTCCGGGCGGCCGGCTTCCCGTTCGTCACGGTGTGGCCGGACCTGACGGGTCGCGACCGCATTCTGCTGGCCCGCGCATGAGCACCGAGGACGTGGCGCGGGCGGTCGCCGCCCTGCGGGCCGGCGACGTCGTGGTGCTGCCCACCGACACGGTGTACGGGCTGGCGGTGCTGCCGACCGTTCCCGGGGCCACCGCCCGGCTGTTCGCGCTCAAGGGACGGGGGGCTGACGTGCCGATCGCGGTGCTCTGCGCCAACGCCGCCCAGGCGCTTGGGTTGGCGGCGCCCAACGCCGTGACCGGGGAGGTGCGGCGCCTCGCCGAGCGCCTGTGGCCCGGCCCGCTCACGCTGGTGCTGCCCCGCCGCCGCGGCCTTGCCTACGAGCTGGGCGAGCCCCCCGACACCGTCGGGCTGCGCTGCCCGGACGACGCCCTGGTGCGGGCCATCGCCGCGGCGGTCGGGCCGATCGCCACGACGAGCGCCAACCGCCACGGCCGGCCGACGCCGGCGACCGCGGCGGAGGTGGCCGCGGTGTTCCCCACGGGCCTCGGCCTCGTGCTCGACGGCGGGCCGCGCACGGCGCCGTCGTCCACCGTCGTGGACGCCACCGGGGGACCGGACCGCCCGTGGAAGGTGCTCCGCCCGGGCCCGATCACGCTGGCCGACGTGGAGGCGGCGGCGTGCCGATGATCGTTCTGGTTGTAGCTATGCGGTCATATACCGCACAACTACAACCAGTTCGCAGATCACGACACGGGTCGTAACGTCCACGGTACTGTTCGGCGCCGTGACCGTGAGTCGGCGAGAGCTGCTGGGGCTGGTCCAGCGGGCGCCGGGGCCGCTGCGCACCATCGAGGCGGCGCTGACCCGCTGGGTGGACGTCGCCCTGGTGCCCGCCGCCCAGGGCGACGGCGTCGACGCCGGCGACGGCGAGAAGCCGGACGGGCCGGCCGCACCGGGCTCGGGGCACCCCGAGGAGGCCCTGTCGTACGTGGTCGTCGCGCTGCCCGATCGGTGGCGGGTGGTCGGGCGGGGGCACATCGCGGTCAGCGACGGCCACCAGAGCTGGGTCGGAACCGGGTCGCTGGTGACCGAGCGCTCCTCCACCCGCGCGGCGCTCCACGACGCCGGACCCATCGGCGCCTGCCTCTATCCCGGACCGCTGCTCGACTGGCTCGAGCTCGGTGACCCCGAGCCGGACGAGCGGTCCGGGTGCTTCTGCTGGGCGGTCGACGCCCGGCTGCACCTGCGGAGGGTCGATGACGGCCCGGGAATCGACGCCACCCTCGCGGCCGGGCGCCTGGCCAGCGAGTTCCCCGGCGTCGAGCACCGCTTCTGGTTCGAGGCGCGAACCGGGATCGTGCTTCGCCACGAGGGGTGGCTCGATGGCGGCAAGCCGTGCTCGCTGACCGAGCTGACCGACGTGGTGATCGACGAGCCCATACCCGCCCCCGAGTTCGCACCGCCGCCGGAGGCCATTGTGCGGCCCAGCCACGAGCTGCTGCGCGACCACCTCGCCGGGCTGGGCGTCGATCCCGACTCGCTCGACCTCGACGATCCCGAGCAGGTCCGGCGGGCTCTCCGACAGGAGGTCTGACCGGCCTACCCCATTGGCCGATCCGACTCATTACGCTGGTAGCGCAGCAATGGATCAGCCGCCAGACCCTCCACCGGCCACTCGGTCCCGGAGCGCCGCGTGACCGGCCCCTGGTTGCAGCTCGGGCTCGTGCTCGTGCTGGTGCTGCTCAACGCCGCCTTCGCGGGGACCGAGATGGCGCTCGTCTCGCTGCGCGAGGGCCAGCTCCAGCAGCTCGAGCAGCGCTCCTCCACCGGCGCGCTGGTCGGCCGCCTCGCCCGCGACCCCAACCGGTTCCTGTCCACGATCCAGGTGGGCATCACGCTGGCCGGCTTCCTGGCCTCGGCGGCGGCAGCCGTGACCCTGGCCGACCCGCTGGAGGATCCG
This sequence comes from Acidimicrobiales bacterium, assembly GCA_035641055.1. Taxonomy (GTDB): domain Bacteria; phylum Actinomycetota; class Acidimicrobiia; order Acidimicrobiales; family VFJN01; genus DASQUK01. The sequence continues at coordinate 2,183 of DASQUY010000090.1, forward strand.
CTTGGCTTCCTCGGCGGCGCGGCCCGCCCGACCGCGATCGTGCTCGTGACGCTCGTGCTGTCCTACATCACACTGGTCGTCGGCGAGCTGGCACCCAAGCGGGTCGCCATGCAGCGCGCCGAACGCTGGGCGCTGCTGGCGGCGCGCCCGCTGGCGGCGATGGCCGCTCTGACCCGCCCCGTCGTGTGGCTGCTGTCGGTGTCCACCGACGTCGCCGTGCGCCTCATGGGCGGCGATCCGTCGGTGCGGCGCGAGGAGATCACCCAGGCCGAGCTGCGCCAGATGGTCGGCACCCAGAGCACGTTCACGGCCAAGCAGCGCCTGATCATCGACGAGGCGTTCGACATCTCCGACCGCTCGCTCGACGAGGTGCTGCGACCTCGGCCCGACGTCTTCGTGCTCGATCCCGACCAGCCGGTCGCCGAGGCGCTGCGGGCGTTGGCGGGCAGCGGCCACTCCCGGGCGCCGGTGGCGCACGACGGCAACCTCGACGACGTCGTGGGCCTCGTGCACCTGCGGGACCTGCTCGGGCCGGGCGACCGGCCGGTGCGCGAGGCGGCGGGCGAGCTCGCTGCCTTCCCCGAGACAGCCGGTGTGCTCGACGTGCTCCACGAGATGCAGGGCCGCCGACTTCAGATGGCGCTGGTGGTCGACGAGCACGGCGCCGCCGCCGGCATCGTCACCGTGGAGGACCTCCTCGAGGAGCTGGTGGGCGAGATCTACGACGAGACCGATCGGGACGTGATGGGCGTGCAACGCGAGCCCGATGGATCGCTGGTCCTGCCCGGCCGGTTCCCTGTGCACGACCTCGACGACGTGGGCGTGGGCGGCATGCCGGACGGTCCCTACGCCACGGTGGCGGGACTCGTGCTCGACGTGCTCGGCCGGGTGCCCGAGGCCCCCGGTGACCGGGTGACGGTCGCCGGGCGCACGATCGAGGTCCTGGCGGTCAACGGGCGGGCGATCACCGAGGTGCGGGTCGGTCCGCCGCCCGACGCACATCCCGAGCTACCGCAGGAACTGCCGGTCCCCGAGGCAATGGGTTCCACGGGGGCCGGGCCGAGGTCATAGGTTCCGGGGTTTATAGCAGCAGCCTGCCCTCGCGCCCGACCTTGACGTCGCGCCCGATCTGCTCCGCGCCGGAGCGCAGCTCGGCCACCGTGTCGGGATCGTCCGAGCTGGCCCAGGCCCGGCGGCCGTCCTCCGGCAGGCAGGCGGCCACGGCCCGCCGCGCCTCCCCGTCGCGGTCGTGCTCCACCACCCACGACTCGATCGCGGCGGGGACGTCGACGTCGGAGGCCAGGGCCCGGCGAGGGACCTCGGCGTCCACCTCGTCCTGCACGTCCGCGAACCGGAAGCCACGGGCCGGCGGCTCGGTGGCGTAGAGCCCGAGGGCGTGCTTGGTCAGGTACCCCCCGACGCCGGTGACCAGGCCCAGGCTGCCGGCGTCACGTCGGAGCACGTCGACCATGGTGGCGACGGCGTGGGTGACGTAGTTGTTCCAGGGACCGCCGGCGAACGACAGCCCGCCGGTGACCGTCAGGGGACGGTCGAGAGACAGCCCGATCTCGGCGGCGGCGATCTGCACCGCCGAGGGGAAGCACGAGTAGAGGTCGACGTGGGCCACGTCGCCGGCGTCGGCGGCGGCGAGCGACCACAGCGCACCGGCGGCCCGGCCCAGGGCGGGCGCCGAGCGCAGGTCCTGACGGTACGACACCTTGGCGGTGTCGTGGGCCTGGGTGGCGGCCACGGGGAACACCCACCGGTCGCGGGGCACGCCGAGCGACGTGGCGCGCTCCGCCGAGCACAGGATGAGCGCCGCCGCCTGCTCGACGGCGTTGTTGGCGTTCATCAGCTTGGTGTAGGGCCACCAGACCCAGCGGTTGTCCGGCGACGGCGTGCGGATCTGCGCCGCGGTCAGCGGGTCGCGGATCCAGGCGTGGGGATTGGTGGCGGCCACGGCGCTGAACCGGGCCCACAGCTCGGCCACGTGCGTCAGATGGTCGTCGATCGACCGGCCGGCAGCGTGGCGCAGCGCCTGCTCGAACAGCGCGTACACCTGCGCCGGCATGACCACCCCGCGGGCGATCTCCGCCGGGTCGTTGAGGTCGAAGGCCGGGGTGGTCTGGCGGGCGCGGGGAACCGATGCGTCCTGCGTCAGCCAGCCGAGCTGGTCGCGGGGCACGGCCGATCGGGTGCGCCAGGCCTCGGCGCCGCAGAGGAGCACCGTGTCGGCCTCGCCGGCGGCGATGTCCAGGCTCGCCTGGGTGACCAGGGCCTGCGGCTCGTTGCCCCCGACGGGGGTGACGGCCTCGTCGCGCGGCGCGGCCCCGACTCGCTCGGCTACCAGCCGGGCAGGGTTGGGATAGGGCCGCGACAGTGACAGCGCCGTCCGCACGGCGTCGGCCCCGCTCAGGGCGCGAGCGCCCGCCCCGCTGTCGGCGGCCGCTCGCCGTAGCGCCTCCGCCATCATGTCGGCGGGCTCGGCGGGCGGCTCCCCCCGGTCGACGCGGTTGCTCCACTGGCCGACGCCGACGATCACGGGTGCAGGGGGATCCGGAGCCACGGGCCCTGTCTACACTGCGCGCATCGACATCCTCCTCCTCTGCACCGCCAACCAGTGCCGTTCCGCCATGGCGGAGGGGCTGCTCCGCCCGCTCCTGGCCCAGTACGGGGCGCGGGCCGACATCGGGTCCGCCGGCCTGATGCCGGGCGGGGCGCCGGCCACCCCCGACGCCGTCGCGGTGATGGCCGACCGGGGCATCGACATCAGCGGGCACGTGAGCCGCACCATCGAGCCCGGGCTGGTCCGGTCGACGCCTCTCGTCATCGGCATGACCCGTCGGCACGTGCGCGAAGCCGTGGTCAGCCACGGCGCCGACATCGAGCGGACGTTCACGCTCAAGGAGCTGGTGCGCCGGGGCGACGAGGTGGGCCCCCGCCGGCCCGACGAGACGGTGTTCGACTGGCTGGCCCGCGTCGGCGCCCGCCGCCGCACGGCCGAGCTCATGGGCGACGACCACGACGACGACATCGCCGATCCGGTGGGACGTCCCCGGGCCGACTACGAGGAGACCGCCGATGAGCTCGAGGCCCTCCTCGGGCGGCTGGCACGCCTGCTGGTCGGCGGCCCGTCCCGCAGCCCCGCCTACGCCGACGCCCCGTCCCGGCCGGCCCGGGCACGCCGGGCCCGGTCCCGGTCCCGGCCGGCTCCGTCCCCTCCGGCTCCGTCCCCTCCGGCCGCGTCCCGCACGGCGGGCCGTTGAGTAGGGAGCTGACGTGCGCGTCGCCATCGGCTCCGACCACGCTGGCTTCCACCTGAAGGACCACCTGGGCGAGACCCTCCGCTGCCTGGGCCATGAGGTCGACGACCTCGGCACGGACAGCGCCGAGCCGGTCGACTATCCCCCCATCTGCGCCGCCGTGGGCCGGGCGGTCGCCAAGGGCGAGGCCGACCGGGGCATCGTGCTCGGCGGGTCCGGGCAGGGCGAGCAGATCGCCGCCAACAAGGTCCGTGGCGTCCGGGCGGCGCTGTGCAACGACCTGTACACGGCCCGCATGTCCCGCGCCCACAACGATGCCAACGTCCTGGCCATCGGCGCGCGCATCGTGGCCGCCCAGCTCGCCGACGAGATTCTCACGCTGTGGCTGACGACCCCGTTCGAGGGCGGCCGCCACGAGCGCCGCATCGCCCAGATCACCGAGATCGAAGCCCAATAGCCGAACGTGCGGTGGTTAGAGGGGCTATGACCCCCGTAACCACCGCACGTTCGGGTGGGGAGTAGCCTCGGGCCAATGGGTTGGCCCTCCGTCCGCGACGACGAGCTGTTCGGCCTGATCGAGCGCGAGGTCGAACGACAGAACACCACGCTGCAGCTCATCGCCAGCGAGAACTTCGCGTCGCCGGCGGTGCTGCGCGCCACCGGCTCGGTGCTGACCAACAAGTACAGCGAGGGCTACCCGTCCAAGCGCTACTACGGCGGCAACGAGGTGATCGACCAGGTCGAGGACCTGGCCCGCGAGCGCGTCAAGGCCCTGTTCGGCGCCGAGCACGCCAACGTCCAGCCCCACTCGGGCGCCAACGCCAACCTTGCCGTGTACATGGGTCTCCTCGAGCCCGGCGACACCGTGCTCGGGCTGCGGCTGGACCAGGGCGGGCACCTCACGCACGGCTCGCCGGTCAACGCCAGCGGGCGGCTCTACCGCTTCGTGTCGTACGGCGTCACGGCCAGCGACGAGCGGATCGACCTCGACCAGGTGCGCGACCTGGCCCGCGAGCACCGCCCGAAGCTGATCGTCACCGGCGCCACCGCCTACCCGCGCCTCATCGAGCCCGAGCCGTTCCGCCGCATCGCGGATGAGGTCGGGGCGCTGTTCATGTTCGACGCCGCCCACGTGGCCGGGCTCATCGCCGGCGGCGTCCACCCCAACCCGGTGCCGCACGCCGACGTGGTCACGCTCACCACCCACAAGACGCTGCGGGGGCCGCGGGCGGGCGCGATCCTGGCCCGGGCCGAGGTGGGTCAGAAGATCGACAAGGCGGTGTT
>DASQUY010000091.1:0-4189 GCA_035641055.1 Acidimicrobiales bacterium
GCGCGTGCTCACCTCGTACGACCAGTTCATGACGCACAAGCTCCAGGTGGTCGACACCCAGGGCAACGTGCTCATGGCGCTCACCCGCCCGGCCAAGTTCATCAAGTCGCGGGTGATCGTGCAGGACGCTGTGGGCAACGAAGTGGGCCAGATCGTCCAGCAGAACGCCATCGGCAAGATCCACTTCGCTCTGGAGGCCGGCGGCCACACCTGGGGCTCGATCAACGCCGAGAACTGGCGGGCCTGGAACTTCAACATCCAGGACCACATCGGAGCCGAGGTGGCCCGCATCACCAAGACGTGGGAGGGCCTGGCCAAGACGATGTTCACCACGGCCGACAACTACGTGGTGCAGATCCACCACCCGCTGGAGGACCCGCTGCGGTTGCTCGTCGTCGCCGCCGCCCTGGGAGTCGACACCGCCCTCAAGCAGGACGCCCGGGGCTTCAGCTGAGCCGAAGGCGGCACGGCGAGGCAATGGGTTCCGCCCCGTCGGGGCCGAGGCGATAGGTTCCGGATCCGGAACCTATGACCTCCGGCTCGCTCCAGCGGAACCTATGACCTCGGGGATGGTGGGCGCGTCGGCCGGCATGACCGGTTGAGCTCGCCGGCGGACACGCGATGCGCGACGCCCATCCCCCCATCGGCGCGGTGCGCGAGGCCGTGGCCCGTGCCCTGGCGGAGGACCTGACCCCCCTCGGCGACCTCACCTCGGCGCTGCTGCCCCCCGAGCTGGAGGCGACGGCCCGGTTCGTGCCGCGGGCCGACGGCGTGCTGGCCGGACGCCTGTGCGTCGACGAGGCGCTGCGCCAGGTTGACCCCACCGTCGAGGTGAGCTGGCAGGCCGACGACGGCGACCGGGTCGACGCCGGCAAGGAGATCGCCCGGGTGACCGGGCGGCTGGCGCCGATCCTCACTGCCGAGCGCACCGCCCTCAACTTTTGTTGCCACCTGTCGGGCGTCGCCACGCTGACCGCCCGCTTCGTGGACGCCGTGACGGCGGCGGGGGGTGGCCTGCGTGTGTGGGACACCCGCAAGACCACACCCGGCCTACGCACCCTGGAGAAGGCGGCGGTGCGGGCCGGAGGCGGCGCCAACCACCGCGGCAACCTGTCCGACTGGGTGCTACTCAAGGACAACCACCTCGAGCTCTTCGGCATCGCCGCCGCCGTGGCCCGTGCCCGCGAGCGCTGGCCCGGCCGCACCGTCCACGTGGAGTGTGGAGACCTCGACCAGGTGCGGGAGGCGGTGGCGGCCGGCGCCGACGCCCTGCTGCTCGACAACATGTCGCCCGACGAGGTCCGGGCCGTCGTGGCCGAGGTGCGGCCCGGGCATCCCGGGCGCCCACTGCTCGAGATCTCCGGAGGCGTCACGCTCGACACCATCCGGGCCTACGCCACCACCGGCGCCGACCTCGTGTCGATCGGGGCGCTCACCCACTCGGCGCCGGCGCTCGACATCGGCCTCGACATCGTCCCGGACTGACCGGACCGCGTAGCCTCACCGGCCGTGATGCTCCTGGCCATCGACGTGGGCAACACGCAGACCGTCATCGGGCTCTACGACCTCGAGCCCGAGGACGCCCACAACGTGGATCGCCGCCTCGCCGACACGCACCTCCTCGACCACTGGCGCATCGCCACCAACGTCGAGCGCACCGCCGACGAGCACGCGCTGGTGGTCCAGGAGTTCCTGGGCTTCCACGGGTTCGCCTTCGACGACGACATCGCCGGGCTCAGCGTCTGCTCCTCGGTGCCGCGGGTGACCGGGGCGCTCCGCCGCATGAGCCAGCGCTACTTCGGCCAGCCCGCCACCGTGGTCGAGCCCGGCATCCGCACCGGCGTGCCGATCCTCTACGACAACCCCAAGGAGGTCGGTCCCGACCGCATCGCCGACGCCGTCGCCGCCTTCGACCTGTACGGCGGCCCGGTCATCGTCGTCGACTTCGGCACCGCCACCACGTTCGACGCCATCTCGACCAAAGGCGAGTACCTCGGCGGCGCCATCTTCCCCGGCATCGACATCAGCCTCGACGCGCTGTTCACACGGGCGGCGGCGCTGCGGAGGGTCGAGCTGGTCGAGCCCCGCAACGTGATCGGCCGCTCCACCATCGAGTCGATCCAGTCGGGGGTGATATTCGGCTACACGGGGCTGGTCGACAGCATGGTCAGCCGCATCCACGACGAGCTGGGCCGAAAAGCCGAGGTGGTCTCGACCGGCGGCCTGTCAGGCTTGATCACGCCGCTGTCCAAGGCCATCACCCACCACGAGCCTTGGCTCACCCTGCACGGCCTGCGGCTGATCCACGAGAAGAACCTGTGAGCGAGGACGCCAGCGACCGGGTCCGCCCGCCGTACCGCATCGACGCCCCCGACCGGGCGGCCGACCTGCAGGCCGCCCACGCCGAGCTGCCGGCCGGGGAGGAAAGCGGTGTGAGCGCCGCCGTGGCGGGGCGGGTGATGCTGCTGCGGGACATGGGCAAGCGGACGTTCGCCACGCTGCGGGACTGGAGCGGGTCGATCCAGCTCATGGCGGACATCGAGCACACGGAGCGCTACAAGGACTTGACGGCCGTCAACCTCGGCGACTGGATCACCGCCACCGGCGAGGCCGTGCGCTCGCGCCGGGGCGAGCTGTCCGTGCAGGTCGACCACTGGCGGCTGCTTGCCGAGGCCCGCCGCGGCTTCGGCGACAAGTGGCGGGGCATCACCGACACCGACCTGCGCTACCGCCAGCGCTACGCCGACCTGTGGGCCAACGAGCAGAGCCTGCGGGTGTTCCAGGCCCGTAGCCGCGTCATGTCCGAGACTCGTCGGTTCCTCGAGGACCGCGGGTTCGTCGAGGTCGAGACGCCCATCCTGCACCCGATCCCCGGCGGGGCGCTGGCGCGGCCGTTCGTCACCCACCACAACGCCCTCGCCCTCGACCTCTACCTGCGCATCGCCCCCGAGCTGTACCTCAAGCGGCTCGTTGTCGGCGGCTTCGAGCGCGTCTTCGAGCTCGGCCGGGTGTTCCGCAACGAGGGGCTGTCCCCCCGGCACAACCCCGAGTTCACGATGCTCGAGCTCTACCAGGCCTACGCCGACTACGGCGACATGATGGAGCTCACCGAGCGGCTCGTCGCCCACCTGGCGCAGGTGGTCACCGGCTCCACCGTCGTCACCTACGGGGGGCGGGAGGTCGACCTCACGCCCCCGTGGGAACGGGCCTCGCTCGTGGACCTGATCGAGCGGCACGCCGGCGTGCGGGTCGACGTGCGGATGCCGCTCGAGGAGCTACGGCGCATCGCCGGCGACCACGGCGTCGAGGTCGATCCCGCCTGGGGGCCGGGCAAGCTCGTGCTGGAGGTCTACGAGAAGACCACCGAGGCCGAGCTGTGGGGCCCGGTCTTCGTGCTCGACTACCCCCAAGAGGTCTCGCCACTGGCTCGGGACCACCGCGAGATGCCCGGCATGGTCGAGCGGTTCGAGCCGATCGTGGCCGGCCACGAGCTGGGCAACGCCTTCTCCGAGCTGGTCGACCCCGACGAGCAGCGCCGCCGCTTCGAGGCGCAGGCCCGGGCCCGTGCGGCCGGCGACGCCGAGGCCATGGCGATCGACGACGACTACGTGCGGGCGCTGGAGTACGGCCTACCGCCCACCGGAGGCCTGGGCATCGGCATGGACCGCCTCGTCATGCTGCTCACCGACACCCCCACCATCCGCGACGTCGTCCTGTTTCCCACGCTCCGCCCGGAGGCCGGCTGACGGGGGAGTGACCGTCACCTCGGCCTGCACCCGAGCGCCGAACCATCCCGACCGGGGCTGCCGGAGCGCCACCCACACCTCGTACAGGCCCGGCCGCTCCGGCGCCTCCAGCGGGACGTCCACCCGTGTGTGGCCGCCGGGCGGCACGACCCGGGGCAGGGGGACGAGCGGGTTGGCGATCGGCTCGCCGCGCCGGCCCTCGGTGATCGGGAACCAGCGCGCCGCCACCTTGACCGGGCGGGGCAGCACCGAGGCGATCGGCGCCGCCGACCCGTTCACGACCTCGACCGGGGCCGACGTGACGGCGCCGGCGGGAACCTCGGTGGGAAGGTCCCCCCGCACCTCGCAGCGCCGGGCGTCGCCCGGGTGGAGGGCGTGGCCCATGTCCGCCAGCGCCGCCGCCGACCGCGGCGGGGCCAGGCGGACTGACACATCGGCGGGGG
>DASQUY010000092.1:0-5998 GCA_035641055.1 Acidimicrobiales bacterium
CACGTCCGCTCTGTTCGTCCTGTCGAGCGACGCGGTGCTCGACAAGGTCAAGGCGGCCTTCGAGGGCACCCACGCCGAGCTGATCCACACCAACCTCTCGGGCGAGGAAGAGGCCCGGCTGCGCGAGGCGTTCGCCGAGTGTCTAGTGGGGCGGCTCGTGACGCTCGCCGGCGTCGAGCGGTCGGGTCGGCGCCACGTCCTCTTGCTCGACGACGTCCAGGAGCTGACCTCGCCCGAGGCGTTGGACACGCTGGCGTACCTGGTCGAGCGGGCGCCCTCCGGCCTGGACGTCGTGCTGTGCAGCCGCGCCGACCCGCCCATCCGCCTGACGCGCCTGCGACTCGACGGCCGCCTGGAAGAGATCCGGAACGATCGGCTCGCCTTCGACGCCACGGAAGCCATGCAGCTGTTGGCGGTTCATGGCGTTCGGCTCACCCGCAGCCAGAGCGAGGCGATCTGGCGCCGCACGCAGGGGTGGGCGGCAGGGCTGCGCCTTGCCGCCTACGCGCTCGAGCGGGAGGCCGATCCCCGGGAGCTGGTCGACGGCGTGGCCGCTACCGAGTCGGCGGTCGTCGACTACCTGCTCGAGGAGCTCCTCACCCGGCAGGACGAGGGGCTCCAGCGGTTCCTGTTGCACACGAGCGTGGCCCAGCGGCTGACCTGCGACCTGGCAGAATCGCTCACCGGGGACCCGGCGGCTGCGGACCGGCTGGCGGAGCTCGAGCGGAACGGGGTGGTCGTCGCCGAGGCCGACGACACGACCTGGTACCGCTATCACCCCCTGTTCGGCACGCTGCTCGGGGCGCGACTGCGCCACTGCCACCGCGACTTGGCCGACGAGCTGCACCGGCGGGCGGGCGGCTGGTTCCTGGCGCACGGCATGTCACGCGAGGCGGAGGCGCAGGCCCGGGTGGCGCGGGACTGGGCGGAGGTCGGCCGCCTGGCCGGCCGGCGGTGGGTCGATGACGCCGCCGCTGGAGCCGACGCCGTTGCCGACCAGGTTGCAACCGTGCCGCCCCCCGCGCTAATGGCCAATGCCGGCCTGGCGCTGCTGGCCGCCGTCGCCGCCTGCCGGCGGGCCGACCGGGGCGCGGCCGACGCCTACCGGGCGGTGGTCGACGACCTGACCGGGGACGGGAGCGGTCCCGACGCCGGGCCGCCGCCCGAGGCGCGCGCCCTCCTCGACATCGACTACGCCCGCGCCTTTGGGTCCGATGACCGGGGGCGCCGAGCCGTGGCGGCCCTCTCAGGCAGCCCCGGCGATGTCGGGGCTGCCGAGCGTCGGCCCGCGGGCCTGGCGCAGGTGGGGGCGCTCGGGGCGGTCGCTCTCGACCTCGACGAAGGGCTGACGGAGTCCGCCCGGAAGGCCGCGGCCACGCTGGCGTTCCCGGCCGGGGGTGAGCCGGCTGGCCGGGGAGGCGGAGGCGCTGCTGGCCGTGGCCACGGCGGTAGAGGGGCAGCTGGCCGCCGCCGTCGATCATGCCGAGAACGTCCTGGCCGCGGGCCCCTCGGGCCGCCCGGTGGCGAGACACGCGGCGTCGCTGGCGCTGGCGGTCGCCCACGCCTCGGCCGGCGAACCGCGCCTGGCGCTCGACGCGCTGGCCGGGGTCGAGGTCGTCGACGGCGCCGACGGCTGGTTGCGCCGCCTGGACGCGGCGTTGCGGATGGCGCTGCGCACCGCGGGCACCGCGGTGGTGGAACGGTGCCCCGACGGGACGCCCCACCCGCTGGTGGACCGGGCGCTCGTGGCCGTCGGGGTGCTGGAGGCGGTCGATCCCGGAGGACGGGTGATCCCCCTGGGCGGCCCCCTCGAGCGGCGGGTGCTGCGGGCGCGGCACGCCTGGCACGAGCGGGACGCCCGCGAGGTGCTGGAGGCCGCCGGTGCCGATCCCGACACCGGTGGGCACCCGAGGACCGGCATCGAGCGGGCGGCGCTCGTGGCGCTGGCGGCCGACCAGCACGGCGACCACGAGCGCACCGTGCGGGAGCTGCGGGCGGCGTTGAGCGCCGGCGATGCGACCCGCATCCGGGCACCGCTGCGGCTGCTGGCAGCCGACCTGGCGGCGCCGCTCACCACGCACCACGAGGCGCTCGCTCCTCACCAGGCGCTGGCCCTCGACCTGGTCGATCGGGCCCGGGTGTCGCCGGCACCGCCGTTCGTCGAGCCGCTCACCGAGCGCGAGGTCATGGTCCTGCGTCATCTCCCGTCGCTGATGTCCAACCAGGAGATCGCTGACGGGATGCACGTCTCGGTCAACACCGTCAAGACCCACCTGAAGGCGCTCTACCGCAAGCTCGGGGTTACGAGCCGGCGGGAGGCGGTGCAGCAGGGCCGGGCGCTGGAGCTCCTGTGAACGCCACGGCGGGCGACGAGGAGCAGGCGGAGCTCGAGCGCTTGCAGGCCGAGGTCGCCGAGCTGCGGAGCGCCGCCGCCGGCGCCTCGACCCCGGCTGGTAGCGCCCGCGGCGGTGGCCGGTGGACGGGGCGGGGACGCTGGGTCGTCACCGGGGTCCTCGTGGTGCTCGTCGCGGTGCTGACACCCGCGACGGTCGTGGCGCGCTACGCCCGTGGGAACGTGCTCGACACCGACCGCTACGTGTCCACTGTCGCCCCGTTGGCCCGCCACCCTGACGTGCAGGAGGCGGTGGCCGACGAGATCACCGACCAGGTGCTGGTCCAGCTGGAGGTCGAGGACGTGCTGGCGCGGGCGCTGGAGGCGCTGGCCGAAAGGGGTGTCCCCGAGCGGGTGGTGGGCCTGGTGCCGCCCATCACCGACCAGGTGGAGTCGTTCGTCCGTGAGCGGGTGCTCGCGGTGGTGCGGAGCGAGCGGTTCGCCGAGATCTGGGAGGACGCCCACCGGGTGGCGCACGACCAGGTGAACGCCCTCCTCACCGGCGAGGACCCGGGCGCCCTGGAGGTCGAGGAGGGCATGGTCAGCCTCGACCTCGGCGTGCTCGTGGCGGAGGTGCGTCGAGGCCTGCTCGACCGCGGCTTCGAGCTCGCGGAGCGCATCCCCGACGTGGAGCGGGAGTTCCTGCTGGTGGAGTCCGCCAACCTCGAGAGCGGCCAGCGCGGCGTCCGCCTGCTCGACCGGGTGGCCACCTGGCTGCCGTTCCTCGTGCTGGGACTGGCCGTCGGCGCCGTCCTCGTGGCCCCGGACCGGCGCCGAGGGCTGCTGGCCGTGTCGCTCGGAGCGGCCGCGGGCCTCGTGCTCCTGGCCGGCGGCCTGGTGCTGGCGCGCAACTGGTACATCGACCACGGCCAACCGCAGACCATGTCGCTCGACGCCGCCCTCGGCGTCGCCCAGACCGTGCTCGCCCCGCTGCGGACGACGCTGCGGGCGGCGCTGGCGCTGGCCCTGGTGGTGGCCGCGGCCGCCTTCCTGGTGGGGCCGTCGCGCCCGGCGCGGGCCGTGCGACGGGCTGTCACGGGGGGCGTGGGAGCGGTGCGGGAGCGGGCGGCGGGCGACCGCCCGGCGTCGGCGGTCGAGGCCTGGGTGGCCGCCAACAAGACGGCGCTGCGAGTGGGCATCGTGGCGGCGGGCGCGGTGGTCTTCGCCCTGTGGACCTACCCCACCGGCGCCGTGGTCCTGGCGATCGTGGGAGCCATCGTGCTCGGCCTCGTCCTCGTCGAGCTCGTGGGGCGGGCACCGGCATGACATGACGCTTGCCGTTAATAACGCATGACGTTAATCTCTTCGGGTGCTGCAGTCGTTCTCCGACAAGGACGCCGAACGCATCTGGCGGCGCGAGCGCTGCAGGAAGTTCGACAAACCGACCCAACGGGTAGCTCTTCGCAAACTGCTCATCATGGATGCTGCCGAGACCTTGGAAGATCTACGAGTACCGCCAGGCAACCGCCTAGAGAAGCTCCGAGGTGACCGGAGCGGGCAGTACAGCATCCGAGTCAATCAGCAGTGGCGCATCTGCTTCCGATGGACCGCGGCCGGACCCAAGGACATCGAGATTGTGGACTACCACTGAGGAAGGACCAGCTATGAGTTCTCCGACGATGCCGCCGATCCACCCTGGCGAGATCCTCGCCGAGGAGTACCTGGGACCCCTCGGCGTCACCCAGCACCGGCTTGCCGTCGCCATCGGTGTCCCCCCGCGGCGCATCAACGAGATCGTGCACGGCAAGCGGCGGATCAGCGCCGACACCGCTCTGCGGCTCGCCCGCTACTTCGGTACTTCGGAGCGGTACTGGATGAACCTGCAGGCCCGCTACGACCTCGAAGCCGAACGGGACCGCCTCGCGCCCATCCTCGAGGACATCCAGCCGCTCGACGTCCCGGCGTGACCCTCGCTCGCTGAGAGCGCCCGCAGAACCATGACGCTCCAGCGGATAGCCCGAGCGGCCCGAGGTCATGGGTTCCACCGGAGCGAGCCCGAGGCGATGGGTTGCGGATCCGGAACCTATGACCTCGCCCCCAGGTGATGGAGCCTATGACCTCACGTCGCCCGGGCTGGAGCTCACGTGAGCTCCTCGAGCAGCTCGAGGAGGATGATGCGGCCGGCCGCCTCGATGAGGGCCAGGTGCGAGAACGCCTGGGGGAAGTTGCCGAGGTGCCGGGCGGAACGGGTGTCGAACTCCTCGGCGTAGAGCCCGAGCGGCGAGGCGATGCGCAGCAGGCGCTCCATGAGGTCCCGGGCGCGCGGCTCCTCGCCGATGATGGTGAGCGCAGAGACCAGCCAGAACGAGCAGATCAGGAACGTCCCCTCCTCGCCGGACAGGCCGTCGTCGGTCTCGTCGGTGCGGTAGCGCAGCACGAAGCCCTCGTGGGTCAGCTCGTCGGCGACGGCGAGCACGCTCTTGCGGAGGCGGTCGTCGTCGCCGGGCAGGAACCCGAAGATCGCCGCCAGGAGGGTGGAGGCGTCGAGGGCGTCGGTTTCGTAGTGCTGGCGCAGCACCCCCCGGGCGTCGACGCCGTGCGCCAGGATGTCCGCCTTGATCTCTTCGGCGACGGCGCCCCAGGTCGCGTGCCGGTCCGTGTCGCCCCACATCGCGGCCAGCTCGGCGGCGCGATCCAGGGCCACCCAACACATCAGCTTGGAGGACACGTAGTGTCGGGGTTTGCCCCGGGCCTCCCAGATGCCCTGGTCGGGTTCGTGCCACACGGCCGTCGCGCATGCCGCCTGTGACTCGACGAGCGGCCACAGCGCCCGGGGCAGGCGTTGGCTGCGTCGAGTGTGCACCAGGATCGAGTCCAGCACGGCGCCGTAGACGTCGTTCTGCCGCTGGTTCCAGGCCCCGTTGCCGACCCGCACGGGTCGGGCGCCGGCGTAGCCGGACAGGTCGTCCCGCGTTGACTCGGTCAGGTCCCGCCGGCCGTCGATCCCGTACATGATCTGCAGGCCGCCGTCGTCCACGGGCTCGAGCTCGGCGATGAACTGCATGAACTCGTGGGCCTCCCAGTCCAGCCTCAGGTAGTGCAGCGCCTGGAGGGTGAAGGTCGAGTCGCGCATCCACGTGTAGCGGTAGTCCCAGTTGCGCTCGCCGCCCGGGGTCTCGGGCAGCGACGTCGTGAGAGCCGCCACCGTCGCCCCCGTGGGGCATGTAGGTGAGGCCCTTGATGACGAGGGCCGATCGCTCGATCGCCTGCCGGTAGGGGTGATCGATGGTCCGCGCCCGCCCCAGCCAGTCCCCGCCAGAAGCGCGTGGTCGCCTCGAAGCGCGCCTGGGCCTCGTCGGCGTCGGCGGGTGCCGCCAGGTCCTCATCCCACGACAGCGCGCAGTAGACCCGTTCGCCCTTCTGGAGGACGTGTCGGGCGCTGACCCGACCGCCCTCGATGCCCAGCGCCATGTCGGTTCGCAGCCTGATCGTCTGACCCGCCCCCGTGGCGTCGGCAACGTGGCGATCGCTGCCCTCCAGCGTCCACGACGCCGTTGTGCGTCCGTAGTCGAACGCGGGCTCGCACACCAGTTCCACCTCGACCTGACCGTCGATGCACTCGGCGATCCGCACCAGAGTGTGGTCGGCGTCATCGTCGGCGGGCGG
>DASQUY010000093.1:0-4844 GCA_035641055.1 Acidimicrobiales bacterium
GATGCTGGACTTGCGGGCCGGCACGCTAAGGCGTCGCATGGAGTGGGTCTCGCCCACCGGTACGGCGGTGCGGGTGCACTCGCAGCGGCTGGTGTCGCTGGCTCAACGAGCCGTGGCCGCGATCAACTACGAGGTCGAGCCGGTCGACGACAAGCCCCTCCGCATCGTGCTGCAGTCGGAGCTGGTCGCCAACGAGGCTCTGCCGCCGCAGAGCGACGACCCCCGGGCCGCGGCGGCGCTGGAGAACCCGCTGGTGAACGAGGAGCACGCCGCCGAGGGCACGAGCGCCATCATGGTGCACCGCACACGCCGCAGCGGCCTGCGGCTGGCGTCCGGCATGCAGCACCTCATCGAGGGGCCGAGCGCCTACGACTCCGAGATCACCAGTGCCCCGGACGTCTGCCGGCTGACGATCGCCACCGTGCTGCAGCCGGGCGAGCACCTGTGGATCGTGAAGTTCCTGGCCTACGGCTGGTCGAGCCAGCGGACCCGACCGGCCCTCCACGACCAGGTGGTGGCCGCGCTGGCCGGGGCCCGGTTCACCGGATGGGACGGCCTCGTGGCCGAGCAGCGCGCCTACCTGGACGAGTTCTGGGACGGCGCCGACGTCGAGATCGACGGCGACGCCGAGGTGCAGCAGGCGGTGCGCTTCGGGCTGTTCCACATCCTGCAGGCGGGCGCCCGGGCCGAGCAGCGCGCGATCCCCGCCAAGGGTCTCACCGGTCCGGGGTACGACGGCCACACGTTCTGGGACACCGAAGCCTTCGTGCTGCCGGTGCTGTGCTACACGCAACCGGAGGCGGCAGCCGATGCCCTGCGCTGGCGGCAGCTCACGCTCCCGATCGCCCGGGAGCGGGCACAGGTGCTGGGCCTCGAGGGCGCCACCTTCCCGTGGCGCACGCTGCGCGGTTGGGAGTCGTCCGGCTACTGGCCGGCCGGCACCGCCGCCTTCCACATCAACGCCGCCGTCGCCGACGCCGTCATCCGCTACGTCGACGCCACCGAGGACGAGGAGTTCGAGCGCGACGTGGGCCTCGAGCTGCTGGTCGAGACCGCCCGGTTGTGGCGCAGCCTGGGACACCACGACATGGACGGCCGGTTCCGCATCGACGGGGTGACCGGCCCCGACGAGTACAGCGCCGTGGCTGACAACAACGTCTACACGAACCTCATGGCGCGGCAGAACCTCCGGGCGGCGGCCGACGCCGTGGCCCGCCACCCCGAAGCCGCGGAGGGGCTGGGGGTCACGGCGGAGGAAGCGGCGTCGTGGCGCGACGCCGCCACGGCGATGGTGATCCCCTACGACGAGCGCCTCGGTGTCCACCCCCAGAGCGAAGGGTTCACCGACTACGCCCGGTGGGACTTCGAGGGCACCCGTCCCGACCAGTACCCGCTGCTCCTGCACTTCCCCTACTTCGACCTCTATCGCAAGCAGGTCGTGAAGCAGGCCGACCTCGTGCTCGCCATGCACCTGCGGGGCGACGCCTTCACGTCGGAGGAGAAGGAGCGCAACTTCGCCTACTACGAGGCGCTGACGGTGCGGGACTCGTCGCTGTCGGCCTGCACCCAGGCGGTGCTGGCGGCCGAGCTCGGCCACCTCGAGCTCGCCCACGACTACCTGGGCGAGGCCGCCCTCGTGGATCTCGCCGACCTCAAGCACAACACCGGGGACGGCCTCCACATGGCGTCGCTCGCCGGGGCCTGGACCGGCCTCGTCGACGGCTACGGGGGGATGCGGACGCGGGGTGGCCGCCTGTCGTTCGCCCCGTGGCTGCCGAGCGCCGTCGGCCGCTTGGCGTTTCGGGTGCGCTACCGGGGCCGTTGCCTCTCCGTCACCGTCGAGCGGGAGGAGGCGACCTACGAGCTGATCCGGGGCGAGACGATGACCATCGAGCACCACGGCGAGGAGCTGGAGGTGGGCGACAAGCCGGTGACCCGGCCCCTGCCCCGTCCGCCGAGCCCGCCCCGCCCGCGCCAGCCGGCCGGGCGGGCACCTGCTCCCCGGGTGGTGGCCCCGGAGCACCGCTCCTGAAAGACGAACTTGCGGTGGTTAGGGGGGTCATAGCCCCCGTAACCACCGCAAGTTCGAGGACGGGGGACTACGTGATCTCGAGCATCCGCTGGAGGGCCACCCGGGCCCACTCGGCGGTGTCGGGGTCGACCGTGATCTGATTGACGACGCGGCCGTCGACCAGCTCGTCGAGGACCCACGCCAGGTGGGGCTCGTCGATGCGGTTCATGGTCGAGCACGGGCAGACGATGGGGTCGAGCGACATCACGGTCTTGTCGGCGTGCTCCTGGGCCAGGCGGTTGACCAGGTGGACCTCGGTGCCGACGGCGATCGTCGAGGCGGCGGGGGCGTCGGCCAGGGCCCGGATGATGTAGTCGGTGGAGCCGACCTGGTCGGCGAGCGCCACGGTCTCGTGCGGGCACTCGGGATGGACGACGACGATGCCCTCGGGGTGCTCGACCCGGAACGCCTCGACCTGTTCGGGCCGAAAGCGCTGGTGGATGGAGCAGTGGCCCCGCCACAGCAGGAACGTCGCCTCCTTGCAGTCCTGCTCGGTGAGGCCGCCCAGGTCGCGGCGGGGGTCCCAGACCCGCATGTCGTCGAGGCCGTATCCCATGGCAACGCCGGTGTTGCGGCCGAGGTGCTGGTCGGGGAAGAACAGCACCTGGTCGCCGCGACCGGCACCGAGGGCCCAGTCCAGCACCGCCCGGGCGTTGGTCGACGTGCAGACCGCCCCGCCGTGCCGTCCGACGAACGCCTTGAGGGCGGCCGAGCTGTTCATGTACGTGATCGGCACGACCCGGTCGACGTCGACGATGCCCGACAACGCCTCCCAGGCCTCCTCCACCTCGTCGATGTCGGCCATGTCGGCCATGGAGCAGCCGGCGTTGAGGTCGGGGAGGATCACCGCCTGGTGGTCCCCGGTGAGGATGTCGGCGGACTCCGCCATGAAGTGCACGCCGCAGAACACGATGTAGGTCGCCTGCGGTCGCTGTTGGGCGAGCACCGACAGCCGGTAGGAGTCCCCCCGGGCGTCGGCCCAGCGGATGATCTCGTCGCGCTGGTAGTGGTGGCCGAGGACGAACAGCCGGTCGTCGAGCGTGTCCTTGGCGGACCGGATCCGGTGGGCGAGGTCGTCGGGCGTCGCCGCCGTGTACCGCTCGGCGAGCGGGGTCTGGAGCCGCAGCATGTGGTCGAACCTCCGTCGAGGTAGGACTCCGGTTGGCGGACGGTGGGGACAGCCCGGTCGCCTCACCCACGGGGATGTCGTCCCCGGAGTCGATATGTAGCCGGAGTTCCGGGCCGGCTTGGCAGCAGTTTACGGATTGCGGACGCGCTTCGGGCCAGGGAGCTCCCCCTGGCCCGAAGCGCTCTGGCTCGTGATGATCGTCAGCCGGTCGTCGTGGTCAGTGGTGCTCGCAGTGGAGGCCCGTGACGCCGATGCCGCCGAAGCGGTGCCCACAGCCGGGGTCTTCGAGCCACACGTGCATCATGATCGGGGTGGTGGCCGGGCTGCTGCCGGGCGGGCAGTCGGGGTTGTCGGGGTCGGTGATCCCGGCGAAGGTGCCGCCAGGGCCGACACACAGCTCGGGGTGCCCGTGCCAGCCGGGTATCCAGGCGATGAGGGGATGGAGGTCTTCCACCTCGATGCCGGGTGCGAGCATGAACATCGCCGACTTGAGCTCCCAGACGCCCCCTCCGACGTGCTGGTAGACGAGCGACTCGCTGAAGGTGGGGTTGAGGATGTGCTCATCGAAGAGCCACGCGGGGTTGATCCAGTGGTCGTACCCTCCCGGGGCGGTGGCGCCGAAGTTGTAGAAGCCCATGGCTTGGAGCTCGGAGCCGCCGTCGCTGTAGCTCGTGGGGAAGCGCTCGGGGAGCACCTCTTCGACCCACTCGATCTGGTCCAGCATCCAGCCGATCTGTGGCGGGGTCCAGTCCCCATGGGGGATCAGGCCGTGCGGTGGGTCCTTCTGGGGCGAGACGGGACCCCACCCGGCCTCTGGCGGGGTACCCGGCGTCGGCCCCTCCTGTGCGGAGGCCGGGTTCCCGGCCAGCACCATCGACAGCGCCGCGACCACCGCCGCGACAACGACGAACTTACGTCCGCGTGACAGGCTCATGACACATCCCCCTCGCCAAGTCGTTCCGCCGTCGGCCGCCAACCTACGTGCACAGCGCGTGCAAGACAAGCGACGCGGGGGACTGCAGCAGGCACGCTCTACCCTCAGTCGCGTGCTGCAACGTCCGCCGGCCGGCACGATCCCCGACGCCCCCGGGTCCTACCAGTTCAAGGACCGGGAGGGCCGCGTCGTGTACGTCGGCAAGGCGCGCTCCCTGCGGTCGCGGCTGTCCACTTACTTCGGTGACCCCCGCTATCTGCCGCCCCGCACGGCCGCCATGGTCGCCGCCGCCGAGACCGTCGAGTGGATCCAGGTCCGCAACGAGGTCGACGCTCTCATGCTCGAGTACAGCCTCATCAAGCAGCACCGGCCCCGGTTCAACATCCGGCTGCGCGACGACAAGAGCTACCCGTTCCTGGCGGTGACGGTCTCCGACGAGTGGCCCCGGCCGACGGTGATGCGCGGCCACAAGCGCAAGGGCGTCCGCTACTTCGGGCCCTACGGCCACGCCTACGCCATCCGCGAGACGCTCGACCTGCTGCTCCGCACCTTCCCCCTCCGCACCTGCAGCGACAACAAGCTGCGGCGGCATCAGCAGCTGGGTCGGCCCTGCCTGCTGTTCCACATCGAGAAGTGCTCGGGCCCCTGCGTGGGCGAGATCGACAAGGCCGACTACGACCTGCTCGTCGCCGAGCTGCTGGAGTTCCTCG
>DASQUY010000094.1:0-3050 GCA_035641055.1 Acidimicrobiales bacterium
CCTCGGCCTCTACGAGGGCGTGCCGCTGACCAAGCGGGGGGAGTGGTACGGCACCGGGGCCCTGACGCTGCCCGATCGGGTGACGATCTTCCGGCGCCCCATCTGCGCCCGGTGCCGGACCGAGCGCGAGGTGATCGAGCAGGTGCGGATCACGGTCGTGCACGAGATCGCCCACCATTTCGGCATCGACGACGCCCGCCTGGACGCCCTCGGCTGGGGGTGACGCACGAACTTGCGGTGGATGGAGGGGCCATAGCGCCTGTAATCACCGCAAGTTCGGCGGGGCTACGCTGCGCGACGTGCCGTTCCCGCGCCGGCTCCTCAACGACGAAGAGGAGATCGTCCTCGACCTACACCCCCACTGGTGGTTCTTCGCCGTTCCCCTGGCGGCGCTGGTCGGCGCGCTCGTCGTCGGCATCCTCGCCCTCGCCTACGACCTCCACCCCGGGCTGCAGATCCCGGCGGGCGTTCTCGTGCTCATCGCCCTCCTGTGGTTCGCCTGGCGCTACGCCCGGTGGGTCACGACGAACTTCGTCGTGACGACCGACCGGCTCATCTACCGCCACGGCGTGCTGGCCAAGCATGGCATCGAGATCCCGCTCGACCGGGTCAACACCGTCTTCTTCCGGCAGGGGATCTTCGAGCGCATCCTCAAGGCCGGCGACCTGGTGATCGAGTCGGCCGGCGAGATGGGTCGCCAACGGTTCTCCGACGTGCGCCAGCCCTCGGCCGTGCAGAACGAGATCTACCGCCAGATCGAGGCCAACGAGAACCGCAAGTACGACCGCGTGGGAATGTCGGCGGCCGCCGCCCGCGCCGACGATGCGCCGGCCGACGACGCCCAGTCGATCCCCGCGCAGATCCGCGAGCTGGACGAGCTGCGCAAGACCGGGCTCCTCACCGACGAGGAGTTCGCGCGCAAGAAGCAGGAGCTCCTCGACCGGATGTGAGGGTCGTCAGCCTCGTCCCCTCGGTCACCGAGACGCTGCTGGACTGGGGCGTGACCCCGGTGGCGTGCACCCGCTTCTGCGAGCAGCCCGAGTTGCCGCACGTCGGCGGGACCAAGAACCCCGACATCGCCCGCATCACGGAGCTGCGCCCCGACCTCGTGGTGATGTGCGTCGAGGAGAACCGGCGAGAGGACGCCGACGCCCTGTCGGAGGCCGGCGTCACCACGACCGCGCTGTCGATCGACTCCGTGGGCGACGTCGCCCCGGCGCTGCGCAGGCTGGCGGGCCTCGTGGGCGTCGACCCGGCCTGGGTTGACGACCTGGACGCCGGGCCGTCGCTCGCCGGGGACCGGCTGCGGGCGTTCGTCCCCATCTGGAAGCGGCCCTGGATGAGCCTCGCCGGGGGGACGTACGGGTCGTCGCTGCTCGCGTCGATCGGTGTCGACAACATCTTCGCCGCCTCCGCCGAGCGCTATCCGACGGTCACGCTGGAGGAGGCCCACGCTCGCCGGCCGGACGTGGTGCTGGCGCCCAGCGAGCCCTACCCGTTCCGCCAGCGGCACGTGCCCCAGCTGGAGGAGGTGGCGCCGGTCGTGCTCATCGACGGCCAAGACCTGTTCTGGTGGGGCGCCCGCACCTCGGCGGCGATCGAGCGACTGCGCCGCCAGCTCGACCGCTGACACACACACACCGCCGAACTTGCGGTGTTTAGGGGGGTCATAGCCCCTCTAACCACCGCAAGTTCGTCACTCTTCGGTGACGGAGGCCCCGGCGGCGGGGCGGCCCCGCCACAGGACCCGCAGCTTCAGCCGGGTGTTGGGCCGGCACAGGGCCACGACACAGCCGCCGAACCCGGCGCCGGTGACGCGGGCGCCGTACACGCCGGGCACGCCGCGCAGCGCCACGACCAGCTCGTCTAGCGCCGGGGTGGTGACCTCGAAGTCGTCCCGCAGGCTGGCGTGGCTGGCGACCAGCAGCTCGCCGGCATAGCGGAGCTGCCCCGCCTCCAGGGCCGCCGCCAGGGCGTTCACCCGTTCGTTCTCGGTGGTGACGTGGCGGGCGCGGCGCCGAAGCTGCGGGTCGTCGATGACCTCGACCTCCTCGGGCGAGGCGTCGCGCAGCGGGCCGACGATCTCCTCGGCCGCCTCGCACTCCGCCCGGCGCTCGGCGTAGGCCGAGGCGGCTAGCTCGCGGGGCTCCCCCGAGTCGATCACCACGATCTCGGCGTCCTCGGGGAACGGCACGCGCTCAAGGGTCAGGTCGCGGCAGTCGATGTGCAGCGCCTGGTCGGCCTCCGCGGCGACGGCGACGAGCTGGTCCATGATGCCGCACGGCACGCCTACCGCCCGCTGCTCCGCCCGCTGGCACGCCTGCGCGAGGTCGGGCCAGTCGTCGAGGTCGGCTCCCAGGGCGGCGGCCACCGCCACCTCGAGGGCGGCGCTCGACGCCAGGCCGCTGCCAGCCGGGACGCTGGAATGGATCATCCCGACGAAGCCGTCGGTGGGGCCCAGCTCGGCCACCACCGCCGCCACGTACCGGGCCCACGGGGGCTCGACCTTCGACGGGTCGTCGGGATACCCGTCGACGGGGATCTCGGCGACACCGTCGAAACCCGCCGATCCCAGCATCACCCAGTTGCCGCCCCGGTCGCCGACGACCTCCGTGCCCAGCCCGATGGCCACGGGCAGTACTAGCCCGCCCACGTAATCCGTGTGGTCGCCGATCAAGTTCACCCGTCCCGGCGCTCGTGCGCGCGTGCCCATTCAGGCTCCTCGCAGTGCTGCCGCGGCGTCCTCGGGGACGACGGGGTTGACGAACAGGCCGCTTCCCAGCTCGCCGGCGGCGACGTAGCGCTGCACGCCCGGGGATCGCATCGGCGAGACGATATGCGCATGCAGGTGGGCTTGGGGCCACAGGCCACCGTCGGTGGGGCGCTGGTGGAACCACAGCATGTAGGGGAGCGGGGCATCGAACAGCCGGTCGAGCCGGGCCAGCACGTCGACCAGCACCCCGGCAAGCCCGTCGCGCTGGGGGCCATCGAGGGAGGGTAGGTCGGGGCGGTGGGCGTCCGGGGCCAGCAGCAGCCCGTAGGGGTAGGCG
>DASQUY010000095.1:0-4002 GCA_035641055.1 Acidimicrobiales bacterium
GAGCTACGACGGACCATGGCAGGATCTCGTCCACCACAGCGGTCGCGTGCTCTATGCCCTCACGTACCAGCCCACCGGAGCGATCGTGGCCGCCCCCACGACGTCGCTGCCGGAGACCGAGGGCGGCGACCGCAACTGGGACTACCGCTACGCCTGGGTGCGCGACGCCAGCTTCACCATCGAGGCCCTGTGGGTGGCGGCGTGCCCCGACGAGGCCCACGAGTTCGTCGACTACATGTCCACCGCCGCCGCCACGTCGGTGGCCCGGGGTTCCGAGCTGCAGATCATGTTCGGCATCGGCGGCGAGCGCGACCTGTCGGAGCGCGAGCTGGCCCATCTCGCCGGCTGGCGCGCCAGCCGGCCCGTGAGGGTGGGCAACGCCGCCTGGGAGCAGCGTCAGCTCGACGTCTACGGCGAGCTGCTCGGCGCCGTCCACAAGCTCTCCGAGCAGGTCGGTCCGGTCGACGAGTCGACGGCGCGGTTCCTGGTCGCGCTCGCCGATGCGGCCGCCACCCGCTGGGACGAGCGCGATCAGGGCATCTGGGAGGTGCGCGGCGAGCCTCGCCACTTCCTGTACTCCAAGCTCATGTGCTGGGTCGCCCTGGACCGGGCCATCGCCCTGGCCGCTCGCCTCGGGGCGGACGACCGGGTCCCCGGCTGGAAGGCGACGCGTGACGAGATCCACGCCGCCATCCTCGACCGCGGCTGGAGCGACACCGCCGGCGCCTTCACCCAGTCCTTCGGTTCGGACGACCTGGACGCCTCGAACCTCATGATGGCGCCCGTGGGCTTCCTTCCCGCCGACGACCCGCGCATGCTGGCCACCATCGACGCCATCGAGGAGCGCCTCACCGACGACCGTGGGCTCGTGTACCGGTATCGCAGCGCCGACGGTCTGGAGGGCGAGGAGGGCACATTCCTGATGTGCACCTTCTGGCTGGCGCACGCCCGCGCCCTCGCCGGCCAGCCAGAGCGTGCCCGCGCCGTGTTCGAGCGTGCCGCCGCCTTCGCCAACGACGTCGGTCTGCTCGCCGAGGAGGTCGACGCGACGAGCGGGGAGCTACTGGGCAACTTCCCGCAGGCCTTCAGCCACATCGGGCTGGTCAACGCCGCCTGGGCGATCAGCGAAGCCGAGCGCGCCGGTGCGGCGAGCTGACGCCGTGACGGGGGGCCGGCGGCCGGAGGGCGCCGACGGCCCGGGCGTCACGCTGTCCTCGGGCCTCCTCGAGGCCACGTTCCTCCCCGGCCTCGGGATGCTGGGCACCTCGCTCCGCCATCGGGGCGACGAGCTGCTCGCCCTCCCCGGCGGCCTCGAGGGCTACCGGGCGGGCGACGTCACGGGCCTGCCGCTGCTCGCTCCGTGGGCCAACCGGCTCGGGGCGCGCCGCTACCGGGCCGCCGGCGTGGCCGTCGATCTCAGGGGCGTCGCCCTCCACACCGAGGAGCACGGGCTCCCGATCCACGGCACGATGACGGCTCAGCGGGGCTGGCTGGTGGCCGTCGAGGATGGGGAGCTGACCGCCCGGTTCGAGTTCGGCGAACGCCCCGACCTGCTGGCGTCGTTCCCCTTCCCGCACGAGCTCCGCCTGCGCGTCGCCGTCGAGGCCGCGACGCTCACCGTGGACACGACCCTGACGCCGACCACATCAGGGCCGGTCCCCGTGGCGTTCGGCTACCACCCGTACTTTCGCCTCCCGGGGGCGAGGCGCCACGACGTCCGCCTGCGCCTGCCAGCCCGCCGCCACCTCGCGCTCGACGACCGGCAACTGCCGACGGGTGCGGGGCGGGCGGAGGCGGCCGAGGACGGGCCGATCGGGCCGCGGACGTTCGACGACCTCTACGAGCTCGACAATGACAGGGAGTTGGCGCTGACCGGGGGCGGCCGCCGCCTCGTCCTGCGGCTGGACGACGGCAACCGCTACGCCCAAGTCTTCGCCCCCGGGGGAGCGGACTTCGTCTGCCTCGAACCCATGACGGCGCCCGTCAACGCTCTGATCGACGGCGGCTGTCCCGTGGTGGCCTCCGGCGGCAGCTACACCGCCCGCTTCACCATCCTCGTCGAGGACATGTCATAGCAGCAGCGCCCGGTGGGTGCGGAAGAACTCCAGCGCCGCCGCCCGTTGGTCGGCCTCGCCGACGAGGTGACGGACCGGCAGCACCGCACCGCTGAAGGAGCAGGCGTTCCACAGGTCGCTCCGGGGCACCTCGCCCGCGGGCAGGACGTAGAGGTACGGCTCGCCCATCGCGGTGTCGCCCGGTGAGGCACCGAACGTCGCCCGGCCGTCCCTGACCCGGAAGTCGAAGGCAGCGTCGAAGTGCTCGGGCCACAGCTGGACCCGTCCTGCCTCCGCCGATGCCGGCTCGGCCCGCAGCGCCTCGAGCACCGACCAGGCGAACCCGTACCAGTCGCCGAGGAAGCGCGCGGCCTTCCCGTCGACCGGCAACGGCTCGTCGAGATCGCCGGGTGCCGGGACGTCGAACCCCTTCGCCCAGTCGGTGTCCGGTGGCCCGTCCAGGGCGAACGCGGCTGCCTTGGTCAGCGTCGTGATGGCCGTGGCCGAGGCGGACGCTCCGCGCTGGCGGACGAGCTCGGCCCCGACGGTGCGGACCTGCTCGTCGTCACCGAAGAACGGCGTCCCGACGCCGCCCAGCGTCCACCGCAGCGCCATCTTGCCGTTGGATTGGCGCTGGCGGGCGGGCGAGAGTGCGTACACGGCCAGCCGGTGCAGCGCCCGGCGCGTCTCGGCCAGCCGCCCGGGGATCGGCCCCAGCGGCCGGAAGGCGGCGAGCCACCGGTCGGCCGCCCAGTCGGCGTGCTCGGGGTGGCGGCCTACCCATTTGGGCCAGTCGAGGTCGCCTGCCGCGGCGGGTCGTCGGCGAACCACTCCCGGTCCACGACGGCGGGCGGCGACGGCTCGAGAACCCAAGGGTCATGGCCGGGCCCGACCACCGACCTGGCCTCCAGCAAGGCGTTGCGAGCGTGCATGCTGCGTCAGTCAACCCGCTGCCGGCAGCGTTACGCGGAGCCCGGCGTCGAGGTCCGCCGGGCCCTCGGCGCGGATCCCTGGGACGTGCTCGCCTTGCCGCTGGCCGCTCACTCGAGGCAATCGACTGCCAGCTCCTCGAGTCGCCCGAGATCGCGACCCAAGCTGATCTCGACTCGTTCTTCTGCCAGCCCGGTGCCGACGGCGCTCACGAGAAGGGTGGCGTCGAAGGCGAGGTTGGACGGTTCCGCCGACGCCATCTCGTCCCGGTGCCACGAGTAGCGTCGCTGGCCGAGCTCAACGCGCTCGTCGCCGCCGGCGACCTGGCCGACGACGGGCGCCGCATCGACGGCCGAGCGATCACCGTCGGTGACCACTTCGCCCTGGAGGCCAACACGCTGCAGGCGTTGCCGGTCGAGCGGTTCGACACCACGCTGCTGTTGACGCCCCGGGTGGACGCGAAGTCGCGGGTGTGTGTCCGCCAGTGCTCCTACTCGGTGACGGTCCGCTACGTCGGCCGCCGGGTCGACGTCCGGTTGGGCGCCGACAGCGTCGAGGTGCTCGACGGCTCCCGGGTCGTCGCTGTGCATGCTCGGCTGGTGGCCAAGGCCAGCGAGTCGCTGGTGCTCGACCACTACCTCGAGGTGCTGAGACTGAAGCCTGGCGCCCTGCCCGGCTCGGTCGTCCGACCGGTACGCCACAGCGGCAAGGCGTACTCGCACTCGGATCGATGAGTCTCGGTACCGAGAGTCGTCTCGGTTAACAGGCTCGCCAGGGAGCCCGCGAGCGCACGAGACGAGACAGCGGAGGACGCCATGACGACCACGCCCGGCAATGCGAGCAGCAACCTCCCCGGCAGGCCGCCCGTGGTCGACCTGGCCACCTGGCAGGCGGCGCGCGAGGAGCTGCTGGTCCGCGAGAAGGCGCACACCCGTGAGGGCGACGCGATCGCCGCGGCCCGGCGGCGGCTGCCGATGGTCGAGCTCGACGGCGCGGTCGAGGTCACCGGCGTTGACGG